>NZ_JBHZAG010000103.1:0-31247 GCF_042754125.1 Amycolatopsis sp. NPDC059235 | reverse complement strand
TGATTGTGCTGACGGTTCGGGGGTGCTTGTCAAGGCGGGAAAGATGCCTTGACAAGCACCCCCGAACCGCAGGGGGGCTTCGTATCGGGGTTGGGGGAGGGGCTGGGTGCCTCGATAGTTGGGTGCAGCGGCGGCGGTTGGTTGGTTGGGTTGGGGCTTGCGCCCCAATGTGGCATTGGGTGCGCGGGACGCAACCAATGCCGCATTGGGTGCATGCGACGCAACCAATGCCGCATTGGGTGCGTGGGGTGCACCGATTGCCGCGTTGGGTGTGTCGCGGAGATGGGGCGGGCTGTGAAGGGCTCCTTGAGGGAATCTGGGTCCGTGAAGGGGTCCCTCACGGACCGGCGGGGGTCGTGAGGGGAACCCTGAGGGACTCAGAGTCCGTGAAGGTGGCCCTCACGGAACTGGTCAGGGGGTGGTCAGGGCGGTTAGGCGGCTGGCTAGTAGGTCGATGTCGGCTTCGGTGGTGCGGTGGTTTGTGATGCAGGCGCGGACGCAGGCTTGGCCGCGAATTCTTGCGGGGCCTAGCATCGCGGTGCCTTCTTCGTGCAGTCTCGTGAGGAGTTCTGCGTGTGCTTCGGCGTTGCGGCCGGGCATTCGGATGCAGACTGCGGTGAGCGTCACCGGGTTCATCAAGGTTAAGCCGGGGGCGGCGGCGATGTGTGAGCCTAGGCGGGCGGCCAGGGTTAGGCAGCGTTCGGTGACTGTTCGGAAGGCTCCTACGCCGAAGGTGCGCAGTGCGGCCCAGACCTTCAAAGCCTTGAAGCTGCGGGAAAGTTGCGGGCCGTGGTCCATGTAGTCGAGCAGGTGGGCGTCGTCGATTGCGGTGAGGTAGGACGACGACGAGGAGAAGGCGAAGGCTGCGCGTAGTTTCGCCATGTCCTTGACTAGCAGGGCTCCTGCTTCGAGCGGGGCGAAGAGCAGCTTGTGCGGGTCCAGGGTGATGGAATCCGCGCGGGACAACGGAAGTAGCGCGTCGCGGGTTGAATCGGCTAGGGCGAATAGGGCTCCGTATGCGCCGTCTACGTGTAGCCAGAGGTTTTCTTGTGCGCAGAGGTCCGCGATGGGGCCGATGGGGTCTATCGAGCCCGTGGTTACTGTGCCTGCGGTGGCTACGATGCAGAACGGTTCTTTTCCGGCCGCCCGATCGTCGGCGATTGCTTGGGTTAGCAGGTCGACGCGGAGTTGGAAATGGTCGTCGGTCGGGATTGTGCGGACGTTGGCTAAGCCGATTCCTAAGAGGGTGGCGGCTTTGACGACGCTGCGGTGTGCTTCGTCGGAGGTGTAAAGCACGAGAGGGGCGCGGTTATCTTGCAGGCCGTGTTCGCGGAAGTCTGGTCTGCGGTCGGCGATGGCGGCGGTAATCGCGTCCTTAGTGGCTCCGGAGCCGCCGTTGGTGAGGATGCCTCCGGAGGACGGGCCTAGGGCGAAGAGGGTGGTGAGCCAGTCCATGACGGAGCGTTCGATCACGTTGGCGGCGGGGGAAATCTGCCACAGGTTGCAGTTCTGGTTCAGGATCGCGGCGATCGCTTCGGCGTAGGGGCCGATGCCGGTGGGCGGGCCCTGTACGTAGGCGAGGAAGCGTGGGTGGGCGATCGTGGTGGTGTAGGGCACGATCCGGTCTACGACGTCGGCGAAGAAAGCTTCTACGCCAAGGCCTTCTTCCGGGAAAGGTTCGGCCAGCAGTTTGGTCAGGGTTTCCCGGTCTGCGTCAGGGGCGATCGGGCGACTAGTGAGTGAATTTTCGTAGCTGTCGGTGAACCTGGCCAAAAGTTCGGCGGCTCTGGTCCGTTCGGCGGCATTGAGAATGAGGGAAGTGCCGTCCATGCGCCCTCTTCTGTTCGAAGGTCTTTTCCGGCACAAGGTGGCATGGTCTAGAACAGTGGCGCAATGGCGGAAAGCAGGGTGTGGGGCTTTTGGCTGCTGGGCCGAATAGGACGGGGAAAGGAGTGCCCGAACGGCCGGGGCAACTAGGGAAACCGGGCATGATCGGGGTGTGCGGCCGAACGGCGGTACCGGGGAAAGGTTGGGGGACAAGGGGTTCCAGGGTCGGCTCCGGAGGGGGGGAGCCGACCCTGGAAGGGGGTCAGGAGAGTTCGTCGGTCAGGTCGCTGAAATCCGCGGTGTTCCAGCGTTCGGGGCGCATGGAGATCACGACATTGTGGCTCTGTTCGGGAGTGGCTTTGATGTAGGCGAGCGCCGCGTCCTCGGGCAGGTATCGGCGCGCCATCTCCAGGCGGTCTTCCTCCGTGACTGCGCGGACGCCGGTGACGGGGCCTTCGGCGGTCGCGTAGCGGATGGTCTTCGGGTCTTGCACGCACAGGGCGAAGCGGCCGGCGGCTTCGATCAGTTTCGTCTTTCGGGCACCGGGCGAGGTGAGCACGGTGACCTCGCCGCCGGGGGTGTACTGGTGCCAGATCGGGGTGGTGAGCGGTGCGCGACCGGGCTCCGCGGTCACGCTCAGGACGCTGATGATCGGTTCGGCGAGCAGGGCCTCGCGTTCGGCGGGCGGGATCTTGCTGACCATCTCGGTGCTCCTTAAGGCCAATCGATTTGCCTTTAGGTTACGCACACTTCACGCATTAAGGCCACCCCCATTGCTTTAGGATGACGGGATGACTCGGCCGGGCGGACGCAGCGCGCGGGTGCGCGAAGCGGTGCACCGTGCGGTGATCGAGCTGCTCGCGGAGGGGGAGACGACTGCGGGGGTACCGCAGATCGCGGAGCGGGCAGGGGTGAATCCGACCAGCGTTTACCGGCGCTGGGGCAGTTGCGCGAGCGTGCTGCTCGACGCCGCGGTCGCTCGGTTGAGCCTGACGTCGCCGGTGCCGGACACCGGGTCGCTGCGGGGCGACGTCGAGCAGTGGGCGACGGCGGTCGAACGCGCGCTCGCGGATCCGGATGGCGCGGTGCTGGTTCGGGCGTTGATCACCTTCATCGGGACCAACGCTGATCCGATCGAGCATCTGCTGTCGCGTGGCGAGGACCTGGAGCAGATGCTGACTGCGGCCGCGGCTCGTGGCGAGCCCGCACTGGACCTGCAGGAACTGCTGGACTACGTGCTCGCTCCGCTGTATCTGCGGGTGTTGCTGAGAAGGCCGATCGAACCGGGGATAGGCGTGCAGCTCGCCGATCGGTTGCTTACGGCAGCAGGTCTTCCTCCCGCTTCCGGCCAAGGTGGTTGAACAGCAGGTTCAGCACGAAGGCCAGTACCGCGGCGACGGTGATCGGGCTGCCGCAGATCGTGCGCAGCCAGGCGGGGAAGTGCTGGAAGAACACCGAGTTGCCGAAGCGGTCGAGGCCAAAAGCGGGCAGCAGGCCGACGCCGAGTGCTACGGAAACCACGAAAGCGTTGTGGTTGCCGGAAAAGTCGACCTTCTTGAGGGTCTGCACGCCGACCACCCCGACCATCGCGAACATCACCACCGCGACGCCGCCGACGACCGGTTCCGGGATCGCGGCGATGAACGCGCCGATCTTCGGCACCAGGCCCATCACCACGAGCATGCCGCCGGTCGTGGCGACCACCCAGCGGCTGCGCACGCCGGTCATCTGCACCAAGCCGACGTTCTGCGCGAACGCGGTGTCCGGGAAGGAGTTCATGAAGCCGCCGAAGATCGCGGACAGCCCGTCGGTTGCGAGGCCGCGGGAGAGATCGGACGGCGTGACCGGGCGGCCGGTGATCTCGCCGACGGCGATCAGGTCGGCGGTGGTTTCGGTGAAGGACACCAGCATCACCACGCACATCGACACCACGGCGGCGACCGGGAACGTCGGCGCTCCGAAGTGGAACGGCGAGGCCAGCCCGAACCAGCTCGCGTCGCCGACGCCGGAGAAGTGCGTGCGGCCGAGCGGGATCGCGATCAGCACGCCGGCGATGAGCGCGACCAGCGGACCGATCTGGCCGAGGAAGCCGCGCAGCACCCGGGTGAACAGCACCACCAGCGCGATCACGCCGAACGCCAGCCCGAGGTTCGCAGGATCGCCGTAGGACGGGTCGCCGGTGTCGTGCCCGCCGATCATCGCCGTGCCGGGGCCGAGCAGCGAGATGCCGATGACCAGCAGCAACGTCCCGGACACCAGCGGCGGGAAGAACCGGATCAGCGCGGCGAACGGCCGGGCGATCAGCAGGCCGAAGACGCCGGAGGCGATCATCGCGCCGTACACCGCGGTGATGCCGTACTGCGCGGCGATCAGGATCATCGGGTTGACCACAGTGAACGTCGCGCCGGCGACCACCGGCAGCCGGACGCCGAACAGCCGCCCGATGCCGACCGACTGGACCAAAGTGGCCAGTCCGGCGACGAACAGGTCCGCGTTCACCAGCAGCGCGATCGACGCGTTGTCCAGGTGCAGCGCGCTGCCGATGACCAGCGGCACGGCGATGCAGCCGGTGTACATGATCGCCATGTGCTGCAGTCCGAGCAGAAGCAGCCGTCCGGCGGGAAGGCCCCGGTCGACCGGGTGCGCGGCGTTGGTCATGAGCGGCTCCTTCTGTGTGGTCCCGCCGGATTATGGCTGCACATACCGCCGGTTTGTGTGTGACCATGCCAGACATGACTGCACGACCTCCGTTCCGTGCCGATCATGTAGGGAGCCTGCTGCGGCCGGCGGTGCTGCGCCAAGCGCGGCGCGACCAGGCGGCGGGGGAGATCTCCGCCGAACAGCTGCGAGCCGTCGAGGACGACGCGATCCGCGACGTCGTGAAGATGCAGAAGGCGGCCGGCCTGGAATCGGCGACCGACGGCGAGTTCCGCCGCTCCTCCTGGCACATGGACTTCATCTACGCGCTCGGCGGCGTCTCGCGCAGCGACGAGCGGCTGCACGTGAAATTCCACAATCTCGCTGGCGACCTGGAGTTCAGCCCGCCGGGCTTGCAGGTCGACGGCAAGGTACGGCTGGACGAGCCGATCTTCGCCGACCACTTCGAGTTCCTGAAGGCGCACACCGACCCGGGCATCACACCGAAACTGACCATCCCGTCGCCGAGCATGGTCTATTACCGCGGCGGCCGGGCGGCGGTGAGCGAGACCGTGTACCCGGAGCTGGACGAGTTCTTCACCGACCTCAGTGCGGCGTACGCGGAGCAGTTGCGTGCGATGAACGCGCTGGGCTGCACATATCTGCAGCTGGACGACACCAGCCTCGCGTATCTCAACGACCCGAAACAGCGCGAACTCGTCGCGCGCATGGGCAGCGACCCGGACACCATGCACCTGCGCAATATCTCGACGATCAACGCCGCGCTGGCGGGGAAACCGGACGACCTGACCGTGACGACGCACCTGTGCCGAGGCAATTTCCGCTCGTCGTGGGTAGCGTCCGGGAGCTACGAGTTCGTCGCCGAAGCGCTATTCGGCGAGCTGGCGGTGGACGGCTTTTTCCTGGAATACGACGACGAACGCTCCGGCGGGTTCGAGCCGTTGCGCTTCGTGCCGAAGGGAAAGCGGGTCGTGCTCGGGCTGGTGACCAGCAAACGGCCGGAGCTGGAAGACCCGGACGCGCTGGTGCGGCGGATCGAGGAAGCGTCGCGGTATGTGGACGTCGACCAGCTGTGCTTGTCTCCGCAGTGCGGCTTTTCGTCCACTGAGGAAGGAAACGATCTGACCGCCAGCGAGCAGCTGCGAAAGCTGGAGCTGATCGTTTCGACGGCGGAGCGGGTCTGGGGTCGTTCGTGATCACCTGCGTGGTCGACTACGTGATCGACCCGGAGAAGATCGCGGACTTCGAACGGTTCGCCGCCGAGTGGATGCGCCTGGTCCGGCGCGAGGGCGGGGTGCACCACGGGTATTTCCTGCCCGCGGAAGGGGCCAGCGACGAGGCCCGGGCGCTGTTCAGCTTCGAAAGCCTGGCCGCGTACGAGCGGTACCGGACACTGTTCGGAGTGGACCCGGAGTTCGTGGCGGCGGATCGGATCCGGGACGAGAGCGGATGTGTGATCCGGTACCGGCGGACGTTCATGCGGCCCCTTTTGCCGGACGATCAGTTGCCGGAGTGATCACGTGAGGTAACGCGACAACTGAGCAGCCCCGTCCAGCATCGCGTGTGCCCGGGCGGTGAGCCGGGAACGCCAGGTGCGCAAGGCTTCTTCCAGCGGCGCGACCCCGCCCGCGTGCCGGACCTGCTCCAACACTGCCGCGATTCGGGCCAGGGGGTAGCCGCCGCGGCGGAGTTGGTGGGCTAGGCGGGCATCGCGCACCGCGGCCGGTGGGTAGCGCCGGTTTCCGGCTCGGTCTCGCTCCGGTTGGAGGATCCCGGCGGCCTCCCATTTGCGCAGCGTGGCGGGGTGCACGGACAGCTGGTGCGCGAGCGCGCCGATGGAGGGCACAGTCTGGCGTGCGTCCGGTTCCTGCGTCAGGTTTCGCAGCGCGTGCTCGACTTCGGTGAGCGTGCCGCGGTCGCGCAACAGCTCGGCGTGGCCCTCGTCGATCAGCTGGAATGCGGTGTCTTCCGAACGCTCGTTGACCGCCCGCAGAATCGCTGCCGCGCGGGCGTGGCCGAAGCCAGGACGCAGGGCGAGGAAGGCGCGCAGCGCTTGCGCGTGGTGTTCGGTGTACGTCCGGTAGCCCTGCGGTCCGCGTTCGGCGGGCGGGAGGATGCCGTCCTCTTCGTAGTTGCGGACGGCTTGGGTCGACAAGCCGTGCTCGCGGGCGAGGTCCTTCGGACGCATATCACCTCCGGTTTGAGGGTTCTTTCCCATTCAACCAGGTGAGGTGAGCAGAAGTGCCAACAGAGAGTTCAACGATACGGTCAAAGCAATGCAGACCTTTGACGACTTCCTCGCGCAGCGTTCGCCGACTCTGCTTGGTCTGGGTGAGCCCACCCACTGGACCGAGGCGTTCCCCTTGTTCCGCAACGAAATCTTCCAGCATCTCGTCCTCGAACACGGCTACCGTTCGATCGCGCTGGAGAGCGACTGCCTGGCCGGACGCCTGGTCGACCACTACGTGACCACCGGCGAAGGCGAACTCGACAAGGTGCTGGCCACCGGGTTCAGCCACGGTTTCGGGGCGTTCCCGTCCAACCGCGCGCTGGTCGAATGGCTGCGCGACTACAACGCTGGCCGGGCGACCGAAGACCAGGTCCACTTCCACGGTTTCGACGCTCCGCTCGAGATGGCGAGCGCGCCCAGCCCGCGCGCGGTACTCACCGAACTGCATGGCTTTCTGGCCAAGCATCTTGACGACGTGCCCCACGACGTCGCCACCATCGAGCGGTTGGCTGGCGATGACGCGGCCTGGGCGGACGAGGCGGCGATGTGGGACGGGGCGAAGTCCAAAGGGGACAGTCCTTACGCACGGGAGCTGCGGCTGGTCGCCGACGATCTCGCCAGCCACTTCGAGCGCGCACGACCGGCGTTGCCCGACGGCGGCGACCTGCTCGCCCGGACCGCGGTCGGGCTCTGCCGCTACCACTCGCTGATGGCCGACACCTCGCCGGAACGGATGGGCAGGCTCGGGGCGCAGCGCGACGCGATGATGGCGGACAACCTGCTCGCGCTGCCGGGCACGTTCGTCTCCGCGCACAACCAGCACCTGCAGCGACGCGCGGCTTCGATGATGGGTGGGCGGTGGTGGAGCGCGGGCGCGCAGGTCGCTGATCGGCTTGGTGACCGGTATGTGTTCATTGCCACCGATTTCGGCGCTTCCGATGCGGTAGGGGAGCCCGCGCCCGGGACGCTGCAGGCGTATCTGGCCGCGACGGTTCAGGACCGTGAACTGGTCGAAACCGCCGGAATCGACCCGGACCTGCCCGCGCGGACCGGCGACGGACGCGGGTATCTCCCGTTCGACGCGGTCGAAGCGGCGGACGCGATCGCGTTCCTGCAGCGGGTGTGACCGCTGCTCCTCGACGATCTTGGCTGAGGTGTGCTCAGATGGAGCCCGAGATGTCGGGAGGAGCGAGATGAGCACCGAGACCGTTCTCGTCGTCGGCAGTGGGCAAAGCGGGTTCCAGGCCGCGGCGTCCTTGCGCGACAAGGGGTTCGCCGGCCGCGTGGTTCTCGTCGGCGACGAGCCGGGGGTGCCGTATCAGCGGCCGCCGCTGTCGAAGGCGTATCTGGCGGGCAGCGCGGGCGTCGAGCAGCTGGTGCTGCGGCCCGAGGATTACTTCGCCGAGAAGGAGATCGAGCTGGTCCGCGGCCGGGCCGCCGCGATCGACCGCGACGCGGCGAAGGTCCGGCTCGAGGACGGCACGGAGCTGGGTTACGACCATTTGGTGCTGGCCACCGGCGCGCGCAATCGTGCGCTGCCGGTGCCAGGCGCCGACCTCGAAGGCGTCCTGACGCTGCGCACGCGCGCGGACGCCGACCGGCTGCGGGCTTCGCTGGACGCGGCGGGCGACGTCGTGGTGATCGGCGGCGGGTTCATCGGGCTGGAGTTCGCCGCGCACGCCGGCCGTCCGGTCACCGTGGTGGAGGCGCAGGACCGGCTGCTCGCGCGGGTCGCGTCGCCGGAGATCTCGGAATTTTTCGCCGAACATCACCGGGCGGCCGGGCACACGTTGTTGCTGGGTGTCGGTGTTACCGCGCTGCACGGGTCTGGCCGCGTGGAGTCGGTTGAACTCTCCGACGGGCAACGGCTGCCTGCCGACCTCGTGGTCGTCGCGGTCGGCGTGCTGCCGGAGACGGCGCTCGCCGAGGCGGCTGGGCTTGAGGTGCGCAATGGCGTGGTGGTCGACGAACACTTGCGTACCGAGGATCCGAAGATCTTCGCGATCGGCGACTGCGCGTGCTTCCCGTGCGTGCAGGCCGGTGCCGCGACTCGGCTGGAATCCGTGCAGAACGCCGTTGACCAGGCACGATCGGTTGCCGCGGCGATCGCCGGGGAACCGGCGCGCTACGACAGCCTGCCGTGGTTCTGGACCGACCAGACCGGCGCGAAACTGCAGATCGCGGGCATTCTCGGAGCCGCCGACCGGACCGTGGTCACCGGTGATCGGGACGCCGGGAAGTTCTCCGTGCTGTCCTTCCGCGATGACGTGCTGATCGCCGTCGAGTCGGTCAACCGCGCGCCGGACCACATCGCCGCCCGCCGGTTGTTCGCCGCCGAACCGCATCCGGCGTACGCGGATTTGGAAGCCAGCTCGTTCGATCTGAAAGCACACCTGAAGTCGCGCACCGCGGCTTGATCGGAGGTTCCGTTGCGCACGCAGGTCGCCGTGATCGGTGCCGGCCCGGCCGGGCTGCTGCTGTCGTATTTGCTGCACCAGGCCGGGGTCGAGGCTGTCGTGCTCGAAGCCCGCGACCGCGAGTACGTGCGGCAACGCGTGCGCGCCGGGGTGTGCGAGCAACCGACAGTCGACCTGCTCACGGAGATCGGTCTTGGTGGCCGGTTGGCAGCGGAAGGCTTGCCGCACGAGGGTTTCTCGCTTCGGTTCGACGGTGCCGACCATCGCATCGCGCTCACCGAGCTGACCGGCAAGGCGATCACGGTGTACGGGCAGCAGGAGATCGTGAAGGACCTCGTGGACGCGCACGAGGCCGCGGATCTTCCGCTGCACTTCGAGGTTTCGGAAGTTTCACTGTCCTCTTTGGATACCTCGCGCCCTGTTGTGCGCTACCGGGATTCCTCTGGTGCCTGGCAAACCCTGGAATGCGACGCCGTGGCGGGCTGCGACGGTTTCCACGGTGTCTCGCGTCCGTCCATTCCGGACGCTGTGCTGACTACTTTCGAGCGGGAGTACCCCTTCGCTTGGCTGGGAGTGCTGGCGCAGACGCCGCCGTCGCACGAGGAGCTGATCTACACCCATCATCCGCGGGGTTTTGCCTTGCACAGCATGCGTTCCCCGGACGTCACGCGGCTGTACCTGCAGGTTGATCCGGCGGAGAACCTGGCGGCCTGGTCGGATGACCGGATCTGGGCGGAACTGTCGACGCGCCTGGCTGTTGACGGGGAGTTCACCCTGCAGGAGGGGCCGATCCTGGACAAGGGCATCACGCCGATGCGCAGCTTCGTCACGGAGCCGATGCGCCACGGCCGGTTGTTCCTGGCTGGCGATGCGGCGCACATCGTGCCGCCGACTGGGGCCAAGGGGATGAACCTGGCTGTCGCGGATGTCGTGGCGTTGTCGCGGGCTTTGGTCGCTTTGCTGCAGGGGGATTCGGCGCTGGCGGAGTCCTATTCGGACACTTGCCTGCGTCGGGTGTGGCGGGCGGAGCACTTCTCGTGGTTCATGACGACGATGCTGCATGTCGACCCGGGGGCGGACGCTTTCGCTCAGCGGCTGCAGCTGTCGCAACTGCGGTACACGGCTTCGTCGAGGGCAGCGGCGACGAGTTTGGCGGAGAACTACGTGGGGTTGCCGTTCGCCTGAGCGCGCCCATCGATGGCTGCATGCTCACTTGCTTGCTCACTTAGGTTAAAGTGAGCAAGCAAGTGAGCATGCAGAGGTAAGCGGGGGCAGGATGCTGGACGACGAGCTGGCGGAGATTGTCGGCAACCTTCGTCGGCTCGGCGGCGACGATGCCGACGTCGAAGCCAAACGCGCTGAGGATCGCCTGCCTAAGTCGGTCAGGGACACGGTCTCCGCGTTCGCCAATACGCGAGGTGGAGTTCTGATTCTCGGGCTCGACGAGACCTCGGGGTTCAGTGCGAACAGCGTGCGCGACCCGGCGAAAATGACTGCCGACCTGTCCGCGGTCTGCGCCGACGAGATGGAGCCGCCGCTGCGGCCCTTGATCAAAACTCACCGTTTCGAGGGTGCGGACCTCGTTGTCGCCGAGGTTCCCGCCCTCGACAGTCGCAGCAGGCCTTGTTTCGCCAAGCGGCTCGGAATGGCACAGGGCAGCTACGTCCGGGTCGGCGACGGGGACCGGCGGCTCAGCGGCTACGAGGTCCACCTCATGGTGGCCAACCGGGGGCAGCCGCGAGACGATGAGGAACCGGTCGCTGAAGCAGATCTTGCCGACTTGGACTCCGAACTCGTCTCGACGTTCGTCGGGCGGCTTCAACAGCAGAGGCCCTACGCGTTCGCGGACCTTTCGCGAGAAGACGTTCTGCGCAGGGTCAAGGTTCTCGTCGATGATCGAGTGACTGTCGCGGGATTGCTGGCACTCGGGCGCTATCCGCAGCACTTCTTCCCTCAGCTGATGATTTCCTTTGTGCATTACCCGACGCCGGAGGGGGCGGATCTCCGCACTGGAGACAGATTCCTCGACAACCGGGTTCTCGAGGGATCGATCCCCACGATGGTTCGTGACGCGCTGGCTGTGCTTCGTGCGAACATGTCACGCCGGGCGACGGTGCGCGGTGCCGGGCGCATTGACAGCTGGGAGTACCCAGAACCAGCGCTGCGCGAGGCTGTGGTCAATGCGTTGGCTCATCGCGATTATTCGTCGGAATCTCGCGGTACCCAGGTGCAGATCGAGATGTACCCGGACCGGCTCGTCATCCGCAATCCCGGCGGCCTCTACGGGCCGGTCACTGAAGACACCTTGGGGGAGGAAGGTGTTTCTTCGGCGCGGAACGCTACCTTGCTCAAGCTTCTCGAGGATGTGCCGTTGCCGGGCACGGCGCGCACCGTGTGCGAGAACCGCGGCTCGGGAATCCGCACGATGCTGATGGCGTTGCGGGACGCCTCATTGAGTCCGCCGCGGTTCGTCGACAAGATTTCCTTTTTCCGGGTCGAATTCCCCAGCCACGCATTGATCAGCGACGAGGTCGTCGCTTGGATCCGACGACTCGGCGAGTACGGGCTGACCGACAGCCAGTGTCTCGGACTGGCCATGAGCAAAGCCGGAGACGTCCTGGACAACCATTCCTACCGAAGTGCGACCGGGGTGGACTCGCGGCGCGCGACTGCCGAACTCGGCGATCTGGTGGCGCGTGGCCTGCTGCGACAGACCGGAAGCCGACGGTGGGCACGCTATGAACTCGTCGCTTCGGTCGGTACCGGTCTTCGGCCGCCGGGTAGGCGGGATCGGCGACGTGAGGTGCTGGATGCCCTGGGCGCTGCCGAGTTGGCCCGGGCGGAAATGGCGGCGGTGCTCGACATGCCGGACAAGACCGTGTCCCGCTGGTTGCGGGTCTTGCGAGACGAGGGATTGGTCGAATTGATCGGCGAGTCGCCGCGCAGTCCGAATGCTCGTTACCGACGCACCAGCAAGGTCATGCTCGGCGAATAACCCTGACACCTGGTCAACCAAGGGTTGACGCACCTCAATCGTCAACCTACAGTTGACGCCATGACCGACTCAGTGAAACTCGACGACCTCATCAGCGCCATCAAGGCGAACAACGACAAAGACGCCCTCGCCCAGCTCACCGACGCCGTGTACGTCGGCCAGCATCTCGGCGACGTCGCGGACCACCTGATCGGCCACTTCGTCGACCAGGCGCGGCGCAGTGGGGCTTCCTGGACCGACATCGGGGCCAGTATGGGCGTAACCAAACAAGCCGCCCAGAAGAGATTCGTGCCGAAGAGCGACGATTCATCCGGCGGGATACAACGGATGTTCGGCCGCTACACCGACCGGGCGCGGCACGTCGTCGTCGCGGCTCAGCAGGCGGCCATCGACGGCAAGAGCCCCGAGATCGACACCGTTCACCTGCTGCTCGGCCTGCTTTCCGAGCCCGACGCGCTGGCCGCCGGCGCGATCGTCGCGCAGGGGATCACTCTCGACGCGGTCAGGGAAGCCGCCGTGGCGAAGCTGCCGGAGCCGGTCGACCAGGTGCCGGAGAAGGTGCCGTTCGCTCCGGCGGGCAAGAAGACGCTCGAACTCACCCTGCGCGAGGGGCTGCGGCTCGGGCACAACTACATCGGCACCGAGCACATCCTCCTCGCCCTGCTGGAACAGGGCGAGGGCGCGGGCTACGAAGTCCTTGCCGCACTGGGGGTCGACAAGGAACACGCCGAAACGAAGATCAAGGAATTCCTCGCGGAAATTCTCAGCACGTTGCAAAAATGATCGCCGTCGCGCTCGCGGTGCTGTTCGTCTTGACCCTGATATAGCGAAGGGCTCTCCCCAAAGAGGGGAGAGCCCTTCTGCGGCACCAAAAATCAGGCTTCGACCTCAGATTGGTCTCCGGCCCACAGGGTGTGGAACGAGCCCGGACGGTCGACCCGCCGGTAGGTGTGCGCGCCGAAGAAATCGCGCTGTCCCTGCACCAGCGCGGCCGGCAGCCGGTCCGCGCGGAGGCCGTCGTAGTACGCCAGGGCGGTCGAGAAGCCGGGCGTCGGGATGCCAAGGCGGACCGCCGTCGAGATCACCGAACGCCACGAGTCCTGCGCGTTTTCGACCGCTGCCCGGAAACCGCCGGACGTGAGCAGGGTCGGGAGACCCGGCTCCGCGGCGTAGGCGGACGTGATGTCGTTCAGGAACTTCGCCCGGATGATGCACCCGCCGCGCCAGATCGACGCGACCCGTCCCAGGTCGATGTCCCAGCCGTACTCCGCCGCACCGGCCTGGATCTGGTTGAAGCCCTGCGCGTACGCGACCACCTTCGACGCGTACAGCGCCTGCTCGACGTCGTCCGCGAAGGTCTCCAGCGCGGACCCGGTGAGCGGCGTGCGCGTCGGACCGCCCAAGCCGCGCGCGGCCGAACGCAACCCCGTGGACCCGGACAGCGACCGTGCGAAGACCGCTTCCGCGATGCCGCTGATGGGCACGCCCAGGTCGAGCCCGATCTGCACGGTCCAGCGGCCGGTGCCCTTCTGCTCCGCCGCGTCCTCGACCACGTCGACGAACGGCTTGCCGGACGCGCTGTCGACGTGCTTGAGCACCTGGGCGGTGATCTCGATCAAGTACGAGTCGAGCCGCCCGGTGTTCCAGGTGCCGAAGACGTTGGCGATCTCCGCCGGCGAGTAGCCCGCCGCGCCGCGGAGCAGGTCGAACGACTCCGCGATCAGCTGCATGTCGGCGTACTCGATGCCGTTGTGCACCATTTTGACGAAATGCCCGGCCCCGTCCGCGCCGACGTGCGTGCAGCACGGTTCGCCGTCGACCTTCGCCGAGATGTCCTCGAACAGCGGGCCGAGCGACTCGTAGGACTCCTTCGACCCGCCGGGCATGATGCTCGGCCCGTGCAGCGCGCCTTCCTCGCCGCCGGACACACCGGTGCCGACGAAGTGCAGGCCGCGTTCGCGCAGCGCCTGCTCGCGGCGGCGGGTGTCCGCGAAGTGCGCGTTGCCCGCGTCCACGATCACGTCGCCCGGCTCGAGCAGCGGCGCGAACTCCTCGATGACGGCGTCGGTCGGGCCGCCCGCCTTCACCATGATCACGATCTGCCGCGGCCGCTCCAGCGCGTCGACGAACTCCTGCGCGGAGTACGCCGGGATGAAGTCGCCCTCGTCGCCGAACTGCTCGACGAGCGAGCGGGTGCGCTCCTCGGAGCGGTTGTGCAGGGCGACCGTGTGCCCGTGCCGGGCCAGGTTCCGCGCCAGGTTGCGGCCCATGACCGCGAGGCCGGTGACCCCGATGCTCGCCTTCTTGCTCATCCGAAACCTTTCCGAAAACCTCTGCCGGATTCCGAGCCTAGCCACAAAACCGGTGCTCACGAGAAGCAGCGGATCGGGCCCCCGTTCCAGGCCAGCATGTCCTTCAGCGGAGCCACCGGATCGAGTGGCGCACCCCACCCTTCGCCGTCGAGTTCGGCGTACGCCCGGTGCAGGTTTCCGGCGAGGCGCTCCTGTTCGGTCAGCTCGGCGAACCGGCCGAGGTCGGTCGCCTTCGCCTGCTCCAGCGGCGAGCGCCCGGCCGCCTTGCCGGTTTCCGCGGTGCACTGGACGAACTCCAGGTAGTCGTCGACCAAGTCCACCGTTTCGAGTCCGCACACCGGGCCGTGGCCGGGCAGGATGACCGCCGGGTCGAGCTCGCGGATCACGTTCAGCGCGGCCCGCCAGCCGGCGACCGACCCCATCAGCGCGAACGGGCTGCCGCCGTTGAACACCAGGTCGCCCGAGTAGAGCAGGCGCTGCTCGGGCAGCCAGACCAGGACGTCGTTGGTGGTGTGCGCGGCGTGGCCGGGGTGGATGAGGTCGATCCGGGTCTGTCCGGCGTAGAGAGTGACGGTGTCGTCGAAGACCAGGTCGGGCACGCGCAGTTCGAGGTTGCCCCAATCGCTGTCGGTGAAGACGCCTTCGTACCGCTGGATCCCGTCGGCCAGCAGCGCCTCGCGGGTCTTGCGGTGGCCGACGACGGTGGCTCCGCCGACGAGGTAGTTGCCGTTGGTGTGGTCACCGTGGTGATGCGTGTTGACGAGCGTCGTGACCGGGCCGACGGTGTCGCCGACGGCCGAAAGGAGTGCGCGCGTACGCCGTTCGGTCGCGCATGTGTCGATAAGCACAGCGTGCCCGTCGGCGGCGACGAAGCCGCAGTTGTTGATGAACCAGGAACCGTCGGGCTGGACATAGCCGAACGCGCCCTCTGCCAGCTGTTTGACGCTAGCCGCGCCAGGGGATCGATCGATCACGCCGACACTATGCCGCCCATGCCGCCGACGTGGGGCCTCAGCTGTGCAGCTGTGCCCGGAAGTCTCCTCTTAGTCCGAATGGAGTAGCCGAGATGTCCGCGGCGCCCGGAATCCACTGCTCCGGCAGGGTGACATGCCGGGTGACTGGCGTTCTCGTGCATTTCCTGAAACGCTGCCGGGTGTCATCATCGAACTCCGTTGGGTCGCAGTGGCCTGGGTGGTTCGTAGTTCGCGGTCCGGCGGAAAGCCCGTCGGCAGTAGTGTTCAGGAGAGCAAGGGGAGATGGCGAGCACCGTCACCTCGCGCCGCAAGCAGCTCGGCAACGAGCTCCGGCATGCTCGAAACGCCGCGAAGATGACGCAGCAGCAAGTCGCCGAGGTACTCGGCTGCACCCAGGGCAAGGTCAACAAGATCGAGTCCGGTGCGGTGGGGGTCAAGCTCGGAGATGTGCGGACCATGCTGAACGCGTTCGGGATCAACGGCGAAGAAGCCGACACTCTGATGAACCTGGCCCGGGCCGCGGCCGGGCAGCGCGGCCATTGGTCGGGCTACCGGTCGGTGGTGCCGCACTGGTTCCGCACCTTCACCGACCTCGAGCCCGCCGCCGCGGAAATCCTCACCTGGCACGGCGAGCGCGTGCCGGGGCCGCTGCAGTCCGAGCACTACATGCTCAAGCAGTTCACCGAGGCGGGGGCCACCGACGTCACGTCGCTCGTGCGCAACCGGCTCGACCGCAAGGCGGTGTTCGACCAGCAGCAGCCGCCGTACTACCGGTTCATCATCAGCGAGGGCGCGCTGCGCCGCGCGCCCGGCGGGTTCGCACCCGCGGTGATGCTGGACCAGGTGGAGCACCTGCTCGCGCTCGACCGGCACCCGCGGGTGTACGTGCACGTGCTGCCGTTCGGCGCGAAGCTCGCCGCGGTGCCCAACGACTTCACGATCATGCGGTTCCCGGACCGCACGCGCGACTTCGTCTACATCGAACACTCCGCGGGCGGGCTGTACCTCGACGACGTGAAGGACTTCAACATCTTCGTGGACTCGTGGGACCGGCTGCGCGGCGCCGCCTTGGAACGGGGCGAGACGCGGCAGTTCCTCAAGGAGCTGGCGGAAAGCTACCGTTCGCAGATGATGTGACCAGCGCTTCGAGCACGGGCACGGTCTCCGCGGCATCGGGCAGGGCGTTGATCTCCGCCTGCATGCGTTGCGCGGCCTCGCGATAGCTGGGGTCGGCGAGTACTTTCGCGGCGGCTTGGCGAATTTCGTCCGGTGTGGACGTTTCCGGGTCGAGCGCGAGCCCGACGTCCAGCGCGGTGCAGCGGCGGGCGTTGCCGGGCTGATCCGCGCCCATCGGGAAAAGCAGCGAGGGCAGGCCGTGCGAAAGCGCGCCGATCACGCTGCCGGACCCGGCGTGCGAGATCATCAAATCGAGGCGCGGCAACAGTTCGGCCTGCGGGACGAACCGTTCCACGCGGACGTGCGGCGGTTGCGGCCCGAACTCGGCGGGGTCGATCTGGGTGCCGACAGTGGCGGTCACGTCGGCGTCCAAGTGGCCTAACCCGGCGAGAGTGCGCTCGATGAGATCGCCGGACTCGAGGTTGAAGTTGGTGCCGAGCGTGAAGTACACGTGCGGCTTCTCGGCGGGCCGGCGGGGCGCGACCGGATCTCCTTGGCGGAACGAGAAAGCGCCCGGCGGCAGTGGCGAACTGGGGTCGCGAAAGGACGGCGGGATCGGCGAGAGCGCCTGGCCGCGGGTCAGCATTTCGAGCTCCGGGTCGTCCGGCAGACCGTGCGCGGCGCGGGCCTCGGCGAGCGGCTCGGCGAGGAGTTCCTTGCGCAGCAACGTTCCGGCGGCGAGCACCAGGACGGTGGCGCACGGCAGGCCGACTACTTCGGCTGCGATCGCGGCGGAGAAGTCCACTTCGTCCCGGACGATCAGGTCCGGCCGCCATTCGCGGGCGATCTCCAGCAGCACCGGCACGTGTTCCTGAGTCGCACGGCGGGCGAACAGTTCCCGGATTTCCCAGTCGTCGCGCGCCGGATCGACCGGCGGCATCGGCTGTCGCGTCACCTCGACCTCGCGCGGTTCGTTGACCGCGAAGGTCGTGAATCCGGCTTTGGCCAGCGCGGGCACGTGCGAACCGCCGCCCGCGACAGCTACGGTATGGCCGCGTGCGAGGAGCGCTCGCGCGACCGGTGCCATCGGATCCCAGTGGCCGCGACCGCCGACGAACGAGAAGAGGATGCGCATCCCTCGCAACCTAGTGGCCCGGATGTACTTCAGTCGTGGCATTTTCGGGCGATTGCCGGGGGCGGCGGCGCGCGGGCGCGGCGAGTGGGCACACTGGTACCCGCACGGAAGGGGAAGCTGATGACTCAGGCACCGGATCCGGAAGCCCCGGAGGGCGTCGACCTCGATCGGCCGAACGCGGCGCGGATCTACGACTGGTTCCTCGGCGGCACCGCCAACTGGGCCATCGACCGCGAGTTCGGCGAAAAAGCGGTCCAGACCTTTCCGATGATCAAGACCATCGCCAAGGCCGGCCGCGAGTTCCTCGGCCGCGGCGTGCGGTACATGGCCGAGCAGGGCATCGACCAGTTCCTCGACATCGGCTCCGGCGTGCCGACAGTCGGCAACGTGCACGAGATCGCGACGTCGGTGAACCCGAACGCGCGCTGCGTCTACGTCGACAACGAGCCGGTGGCCGTCGCGCATTCGCAGATCCTGCTGGAACGAGACGGCGTCGCCGACCGGCACGCGGTGCTGCAGGGCGACCTGCGCAACCCGGCCGACGTCTGGCCGCGCGCGCTCGACACCGGCGTACTCGACCCGAAGCGGCCGATCGGCCTGATCATGGTCGGAGTGCTGTACTTCGTCGGCCGCGACGAGCCGGCGCTGGAGATCGTGCAGAAGTACCTGTCGCTGCTGCCGTCCGGCTCGTACTTCCTGTCCTCGCACCTGACCGACGACGGCGTCCCGACGAACGACGGCGAACGCCGCGACGCGATCCACAAGCAGTACCAGAAGTCGAGCACGCCGTTCCACTACCGCTCGCGGGCCGAGTTCGGGGAGTTCTTCTCCGGGCTGGAACTGGTGGAGCCGGGCATCGCGTGGGTGTCGGACTGGCATCCGGAGGCGGGCGAAACGACGGCGAGCGCGCGGATGGCGGACGATCCTTCGTTCAGCGGCGGGATTTGCGCTCTGGGCCGCAAGCCCTGACGGGCCGGAGCCGCCCGGCTCCGGCCCCGGGCGTCATCCGGTGAGCTGGACTTGGAAGATCGCCCGGTTGAAGTAGGCGCGGGCCTCGCTGATCAGGCCGTCCTCGTCGAGGTCGTAGACGTTGATGCCGGACCAGTTGACCGGGACGCCGCTGCCGGTGACGGCCGCGCCGCTCCAGGAAACGGCGACCGATCCGCCGACGGCGTGCGCCTCGCGCGGCGTGAGGCCGAGGAACGGGCTGAAGTTCGGCAGCACCGACGCGATGAACTCGCGAATCGCGGCGCGGCCGACGATCGGCGGCTCGCCGACCGGATCGTGGAAGACGCCGTCGGCGGCGAACGCGCCGGCCCAGGCGTCCGCGTCGCCGGATTGGGACGCGGTGAAGAACTGCGTGACGGCAGGGGGCATGGCGAGCATCTGGCCTTCTCCTTGGTATTCAGGCGAAATTTCGGTCGTAACGGCGTGCGGCGGGCAGCACCGCGAGGCCGGCCACGGCGAGGATTCCTTGCAGGACACAGACTCCAAGCCAGCCGAACGTGCAGTAGCAGGCCGCGGCCAGCGCCGCGCACAGCGCGCCGCTGAGGAAAACCGCCACCATGTAGACGGTGTTGGCGCGGCTGCGCGCGTCGGGAAGCCGGGCGAAAATGCGGGCTTGATTGGCGATCTGGCTCCATTGCACGGCGATATTGACCGCGACGATCGCCGCGACGAGGAACGCCAGCCAGACCTGGCCGAGCGCGTAGGCACCCGCTGAGCCCAGCGTTAGCAGCAGCGCCGCGGTGACGATCGGCAACGCGCCGCGCCGGTCGATGTACCGGCCCGCCCACGGCGCGGCGAACGCGCCCGCCAATCCCAGCAGGCCGAACAATCCGGCGGTCGCGGTGCTGAAGCGGTACGGATCGTGCGTGAGCACCAGGACCAGCGAGGTCCAGGTGGCGTTGTAGGCACCGAACAAACTCGCGTGCAGCAGACAGGACTGGCGCAGCACGGGTTCGCCGCGCAGCAAGCGAGGCAGCGACGCCAGCAATTGCCCGTACCCGACGCCGTTCGCCCGGGCGGGCTCACGGGGCACCAGTGCGACGGTCACCAGTCCGGAGGCCGCGGTCAGCACGGCCGCGAGCAGATACACCGCACGCCAGCCGGCCGCTTCGCCGACCGCACCGCCGATCACCCGGGAGCCGATGATCCCGGTCATCAACCCGATCTGGACCCCGGCGACCACCGAAGCCCGCTTCTCCGGCGGTGCCAATTCCGCGGCCAGCGGCACCAATACCTGCGGGATCACGGTGAACCCGCCGACGAGCGCCGCGGCCGCCGCCACCATCGACAGACTCGGCGCGACCGCCGCGAGCAGCAGCGCGGCGACCGTCGCGGCGAGCAGCACGGTCAGCAGCGGACGACGGCGGCGGACATCGCCGAGCGGCACCAGGAACAGGATCCCCGCCGCGTAGCCGAATTGCGCGCACGTCACCACCAGCCCGGCCGAGGACGCCGAGCCGCCGAACTCGCTCGCGAACACCGTGAGCAGCGGCTGCGCCAGGTACACGTTCGCGACGGTCGCTCCGCTGCACACCGCCATCGCTCCGAACAGCAGCGGCCGGGCCAGCGGCGGGCTTTCCGTCGTGGTCATCAGGGCCTCCAATTCGATCGAACTAGTTAGTTCGGATGTTAGGAGGCGGCGCTCGCGACTGTCAAACGAACTGGTTCGTTACCCTGGATGCATGGCCTACGACTCAGCCGCGACCAAGGACCGCATCCTCGCCGCCGCGTCGGCCGAATTCGCCGCGTACGGGGTGGCCGGCGCCCGGGTCGACCGCATCGCGGCGGCCGCCGAAGCCAACAAGCGGGCGATCTACGACTACTTCGGCGACAAGAAGGCGTTGTTCGCGGCTGTGCTGGAGCGGCTGATGACCGAACTGGCCGAAGCCGTCCCGCCCGCGAGCGACGCGGACCTCGGCGCGTACGCGGGCGCGTTGTTCGAGTACCACCGAGCCCACCCCGAAGCGCTGCGATTGCTGCTGTGGGAAGCGCTGGAGATCGGCGACGAGCCGGTGCCCGAGGAAGCGGCCCGGACCCGGCATTACCTGGACAAGGTCGCGGCCGCGGAAACCGCGCTCGCGGGCGGCGAGGATCCGAAGGCGTTGCTGTTCTTCACGATGGGCCTGGTCGGCTGGAGTCTGTCGATGCCACAGCTGCGCCGCATGGTGCTGGGGGAGGATTACTCGCTGGACCAGCTCGGGGCGCGGGTCTCGGCGGCGGTTCGGGCGATGGCCGGGGAGCCCCGCGAGCGGCCCGAGTCCGCGGACTGACCGGAGTTTGGTCCAGACCTCTGTGGCGGTCTAGACCGCGAGCAGTGGTCTCGACCAGTTGACGCGTTTCCCCGGACACGAAAACGCTCCCCGGGCAAGGCGTGCCGGGGAGCGTGGACGATGCGGACGGCGGCGGTTCAGCCGAGTCCGTGGAGAATCGGCACTCGTGTCTCGCGACGGTGGCGGGTGGCGTGGACGGTGTCCGCTTGGCGCGGAGCGGGTACTTCGATTTCGGTGTCCACAACCATCGGGCTGCGCAGCGGGGCCTGGATCAGGCTGAACCCGAACCGGTTGCGCAATTCGTGATTGATCCCACGCCGGCCGCGAGTGTGTTCGTCCTCACGGCGGAAAAGCGTGGTAAGCCGGACGGCCATGGGATCACACCCCCAGTTCGGATAACGGGAACCGGCGCGGGTCGGCGCCGGACGGATCGGGGTGGTACGTGCTCGACGGGTCAACGCCGGGCACCAGGGAAACCGCTCCGTTGCGGCGTCTCCGCAGGGTCGTCGCAGCACCTGGACCAGTGCGGATCCCGGAAAGGCGGGCGGATCGGCTCCTGGCCGGGCCGAACGGGTCGGCTCGCATCCGCACTCCTCCCGATATCTCGCAGCTGTTCCGCTGCCCGGGCCGGGTGCCCGGGCCGGTGCTGCCGGTGTTGGGCTGAATGTCGCAAGCCATTCACTCACCACTGACGCCCCGATCGCTGCGATTAATCCTACTCCTGGAATAATCTTCATGTCGAGATCGGGTCGAGTTGATCACCCGCTTGGCCCTGCGGTTTGCTCCGTAGTGACGCAAAGAAGCCGGGGACGTGCACCAGACCGCACGCCCTGCACAAGGCTCGGAGGTGGACGACCCATGGCGGATTATCCGTCGCCCCAGGATTACGACCCGGACACGGCGGAGTCGCTGTTCGCGGCCGCGGCCTGGGCGAAGTCGTTCGCGAGCGAGCCCAACGGCGGAAACTGTGTCGAGGTCAACCTCTCCCGTCCCGGCCTGATCGGCGTGCGCGACACGAAGCTCGCGGCGAGCCCGGTGCTGGTCTTCGACCGCGGCGAGTGGGACGCCTTTCTCGTCGCGGTCAAGGCTGGTCAGTTCGACCTGCCGCCGAGCGAGTAGTCCACCACGGCGAGGTCTCAACGGAGAACGATTCGCCAACAGTCACTCGATCGGGTGGAGTGTGGATCGGCTCTGGTCACCGTGGGTTGTGGGCTGAATGTCGGCTTGGCGAGGGTCGCCTGCTGAGTAGGTTGAGCGGCCCGACCCCACGGAGCGCGCCATGACCCCACTCCACTACCTCTCCGCCGGTGAAGCGCTGCGGCTCTTCCGGGCCCGGGAGCTGTCGCCGGTGGAGTTGATGCGCGCGGTCGTGGAACGGGCCGGGCGGGTCGAGCCGGACGTCAACGCGTTCGCCGAGGAGATGTTCGAGCAGGCGCTGCGGGCGGCGGCTGTCGCGGAGAAGCGGTACGCGCCTGGTGGCGAGCCGAGGCCGCTCGAAGGACTGCCGATCGCTGCCAAGGAGGAACAGCCGTTGGCCGGGCACCCAGTCACCGACGGCACCCTCCTGCGCCCGCCGCGGCTGGCGCGGGAGACCGCGATCGGACTCGGCCGGATCCAGGCGGCCGGCGGGATTCTGCACGCTCGCACGACGACGTCCGAGTTCTGCTGCATGCCGCTGTCGCACACGCGACGCTGGGGGACGACACGCAATCCGTGGAACCTCCAGACCGCGGCGGGCGGCTCGTCCGGCGGTTCGGGCGCGGCGCTGGCGGCTGGTACGGCTTTCCTCGCGACTGGGTCGGACATCGGCGGTTCGCTCCGCGCGCCCGCGTCCTTCACCGGCGTTGTGGGGTTCAAGCCGCCGCACGGCCGCAATCCGGTCCTGCCGCCCGCTGGGTTGGATACCTACTACCACCACGGCCCGATGGCCCGGACTGTCGCCGATTGCGCTCTCCTGCAGAACGTCATGGCGGGCGAGGACCCGCGTGATCCGCACTCGCGGCTCTCGGCGGTTTCTCTGGCGCTGGGTGACGTGGGCGGGCTCCGCGTCGCGTGCTGTCCGGTGCCTGGCGACTTCCCGGTGGATGTGGAGGTCGCGGCCAACACGCGCGCGGTCGGGCAGGCGCTGGCGTCCGCTGGTGCGGTGGTGACCGAGATCGAGATCGACTGGACGCTCGACATGGTCAAGCAGGCCCTGTGGGCGCACTTCGGGACCGGACTGGCTGCCGAAGTCTTGGAACTGGACCGGCGGAACCCTGGCGTGATTACGCCGTACTGCCAGGCTTTCGCGCGGAAAGGTGTCGAGAACATTGTGGACGCGGAAACCGGCCACGCGGTCGAAGCGGCGATCCGTGAACGCCTCGACGCCGTGTTGGGCCAGTTCGACGCGCTTGTCGTGCCGACCCTCGGTGCCACCGAGTTCGCTGCTGGCGAGGATTACCTTTCTGCGCAGGTGGTGGTCAATGGTGTTGCGCTGGAACACTTTTCGGACGCTTCGCTCACTCCGGCGTTTAACGTCTGCAGTGACCATCCGGTGCTTGCCGTGCCGTCTGGTTGGGCTGGCAACGGTGTGCCGACCGGAGTTCAGGTTGTCGCGGGCAAGCACGCCGACAGCGTGGCGTTCCGGGTCGGCGCGGCGATCGAGCAGGCCGTGGGCGCGGGTTTCGCGCGGATTTCGTTAACTGGCCAGGAATTCCCGCAGATGCGCCACGACCTGTGAGGGTTGTTCCTCGGGGAGGAAGTGTCCGCAGTCTTCGAGGCCGATGCCGGTCACGTGGTCCGCGTAGGCGCGCCAGATGTCCAGTGTGGGCAGGCTGCCGAGCAGGCCGGCCTTGCCCCACATCGCCAGTACCGGCTGGGTGAGGCGTTTCCCGGCGGCGTAGTCGGCGTCGTCCAGTTCGGCGTCGTCCGGGAAAGAGGCGCGGTAGTCGTCGAAACCGGCTCGGAGCGCGCCGGGTGCTTCAAAGGCGCGCACGTACTCGGCGACGTCTTCGGCGGGCAGTCCGTGGCGTTGGAAGGTCCAGCGCTCGAAGAAATACCCGAGGTAGGCGGCGATGTTCTGTCCGGCCAGCAGTTCGGGCAGGTCTGGCTGCAGGTGGAAAAGCCAGTGCCAGTAGGCCTTGCCGAGGTCGCGGTCGAGTCGCCGCCACATCTCCCTCGTTGGTGCGATGTCCAGTACGGCCAGTCGTTCGACCTGGTCTGGACGGTCGAGTGCCCAGCGGTGCGCGACTCGTCCGCCGCGATCGTGGCCCGCCACTGCGACGCGCTCGAACCCGAGCTGCTCGGCCAGCTTCGCGACGTCGGCGGCCATCGTGCGCTTGTCGTAGCCGGTGCGGGGTTTGTCGGTGCGTCCGTATCCGCGCAGGTCAGGGGCGATCACGGTGTGCGTTTCGGTCAGTGGCCCGGCGACGCGGTGCCAGCAGTGCGACGTTTGCGGCCAGCCGTGCAGGAGGAAGAGCGGCGGGCCGTCGCCGCCGCGGAGGTAGTGCATGCGCAGATCGTCCACTTGGGCCATGGCTGCTTCTAACCGTCTCATGGGGTTAGACGGTAGCGCGGGTTCTCACCGGTTTCAATGGTTAGAATGAGCGGCATGGATTGGGTGTTCGACGCCGGGCGGCCGTGTCTGCACCTGGTGAACACGCTGCGCTCCCGGCATCTCCCGGAGGGCATCGAGCTGCTCACCGGCCCGGACGCGCTCGCGGAATGGCTTGAGCTGGCCGGGTTCGGTCGTCTGCGAGCGACCGCCGCTCAGCTGACGTCGGCGAAGGAACTGCGCGAGGCGGTGAACCGGCTGCTGACCGCCAAGCCGCTGGCCGCCGATGTCCGGCTGGTCAACGACGCTCTCGCCGCCGCACCGAAACCAGACCGGCTCCTGGTGAAAGACGGCGTGCTGCAGCGAGAAGTGCCGGCTCCGGCGGATCCGGTTGCCACGGCCTTCGCGGTGCTGGCCGCGGACGCGGTCGATCTCGCCACCGGCGTGGAGGACATCCGAATCTGCTCAGCGAACGACTGCGGCCTGCGATTTGTCGACACGTCACCGCGCCGCACCCGGCAGTGGTGCTCGATGTCCCGCTGCGGAAACCGGGCGAAGGCCCGAGCGCACTACGAGCGCACGAAAAACCGGTAAGCCCACGGGTGCTCGCGCAGCCACACGTTCAGCTTGCCGACCACTCGCATCGGGAGAGTGCGCAGCGACGGCGGCATCACGGTGCCGAGCATCCTTGCCGCGCGGCAAAACCGGGCGAACTTGCGCGCGTCTTCGTCAGTCCATCGCAGACCAAGACGGTCACGCAGCTCGGGCGGGAGCGTCGCGCGGATAAGGAACATCTGCCCGGCCGAATATCCTTTTTGGAGCTTCGACCACCGGCGGTCCGACATGCGGGCGAACGGTTTTCCCACGGTGTCGATGGTTTCGAACAGCGTGCTGATCGTCTCGTTGGGTCCGAATCCGGCGATCATCTCCCGGTAGTACTGCTCGAATTCCGGCCAGGTCTGCGGCAGGTACCGCTCGCGGATGCCGAGGATCCGGCCGATGCCGCACATCTGCGCGTAGTACTCCGCAAGCTCTGAAGTGGACATCGGACGGCCGAAAAACCGTTGCGCTTCAACGGGAGCCATCACCAGTGTCGCGTGCACCCACGCGTACGCGCCGGGGTCGAGCGCGCTGTAGCGGCGGCCGTCGGCGGTTCCGGTGAAAGTCCGGTGCAGTCTTCGCAGCCGCGAGGCCTCGACCTGTGCGCCTTTTGTTCCGCCGTACACATAAATCGACAATGAAGCGACGGTGCGCATCAGCCGGGTCCACGGATCCTCGCGGTAGTCCGAATGATCCCGCACCCCAGCCGCCACAACCGGATGTGCGACCTGCAGCACCAGCACCTGCCCCGCGAGCAAAGCGTCGCGGAAGTCGCCGAAATAGCGCCAAGCCGCAGTACCGCGAACGACCGGCGGGGCCACGTCAGCCCCGGGCGCCGTGCAACAGCATCATCAACGGCTCGGCGGCCGGAACGTCCGTGCCAGTCGCGAGCCGCCGCAATTGCAGTCCGGCGATCAGCGCGACCACCGGCCCGGCCACCCGTTCCGGATCCGGCAGGCCGAGTGCGGTGAGAATCGTGACGGCCAATTCGTCATACGCGGCAAAGCATTTCGCCGAGGCTTCGTGCAGTCCGGGGTCTCGCGCGGATTGCAGGTACAGCTCGTGCGGCGCGAGTTCGTCCGTGCCGAACGGCAGCTGCTTGATCACGTGCTCCACGACGGTCGCCGCTTGTTCGAGGCTCAGCCCTTGTTCCCGGTATACCTCGACAATCCCCGCCAGCTTCGCCGTTTCCTCCTCGGCGAACAGCAGCATCGCCTCGCGCAACAGCTCGGTCTGGCTCGGGAAGTGATACGTCAGCGTGCCGAGCGAAACCCCGGCCGCGGCGACGATGCGCCGGTTGGTGAGCCCGCCGACGCCCTGCTCGCCGACCACTTTCAGGGTGGCGCGGAGGATCGCGTCGCGGGTGCTCACCACCCCGGCCCGGGACGTCGGTCCGGCCATCGCAGCACCTCTTCCAGTTGCGCGGCAACGGAAATCAGCCGCTCCTCGGAATGCGACGGGCCGAGCAGCTGGGCGCCGAGCGGCAGCCCGTCCGCGGTCAGTCCGGCAGGCACGTTCACCCCGGGCCAGCCCAGCACGTTCCACGGCCAAGCGTACGGGCACGCGGCGATCATCGTCTGGTCGGTCTGCCAGCCGGAAAGCCCGTCGAAGGAGCCGATCGCGGGCGGCGGGGTGGCGGTGGTCGGGGTGAGCAGGACGTCGATGTCGCCGAACATCCCGCCGATCCGGCGGCGCAGCACGGGTTCGAGCGCGCGGGCGAGTTTCAGCGCGGGCCCGGCGAGCAGCCCGCCTTGCTGGGCGTTGCTGCGAGTGCGCGGGTCGAGCGCGGACGGCTCCGGCACGCGGCGGGCCCAATCGCGCACGCCGGTGAGCGACCGCGGCAGGAAGGTGAGGCCGATCAGGCCGTACCCGGGTTCGACCGGCACGATCTCGTGCCCCAGCCCGGCGAGCGTTTCGGCGGTCTGCCGCACCGCCGCTTCGACCACCGGGTCGAGCCTGGTTTTGGTGGCGGTGAAGGGAATCCGGGTGGAGAGACCGATTCTCAGCCGTCCAGGCTCGCGGCTCGCGGCGGTCTGGAACGACGTCCCGGTGCCCGCGGTGACGTCGAGCAGTGTGGCCGCGTCGGCGACCGTCCGGGCGAGCGGGCCGAGGACGGTGAGGCCGTGGAACAGTTCGCCGTCGGTCGGAATCCGGCCGCGCTGGGTTTTGATCCCGACGAGCCCGGTCCACGCCGCCGGGATGCGCACCGAACCCGCCCCGTCCGATCCGAGCGCGGCGGCCACGATGCCGGCCGCGACCGCCGCGGCCGATCCGCCGGACGACCCGCCCGGCGTGTGCTCAGGCTGCCACGGATTGCGCGTCGCGCCGAAGGCCTGCCCCTCGGTGAACGGCCATTGGCCCAGTTCAGGCGTGTTGGTCTTGCCGATGATGACCGCGCCTGCCTGCTTGAGCTTCGATACCGCCGGCGCGTCCGCGGTGGCCACCGGGAAGTCGCCCGGGCATCCGAACGCGGTGGGCAGGCCGGCGAGATCGACGTCGTCCTTGATCGCCACCGGTACGCCGAGCAAGGGCGCGCGATCACCGTCGGCCCGGCGCTGATCGGCTTCGGCGGCCTCAGCGAGCGCGGCTTCGTCACGGAGGACGCGGAACGCGTTGAGCACCGGCTGGCTCGCGTGGGCCCGCTTGAGTGCGAGTTCGGTGAGCCGCACGGCCGTGACGTCGCCGGCCTCGAGGGCGGCGACCTGGTCGGCAAGGGTCGTGAATTCTGTCGTCGCGGAAGGCATCAGCGGCTCCCCGTTTCTCTCGTTCGCTCGAACGAACGTATCACGGCGGATGCCGGGAGAGCACCCCTGACCACGGTGGCCGAAATTCAGGCAAGCTCGGACCGGTGATCGATGACTTCGCGAAGAAGTACCTGCACGACGACCTGAAAGAGGTCCGGCAGACGATGCTCCGGAAGCTTGACGGACTGCCCGAATACGCCATTCGCCGTCCGCTGACCCCGACCGGAACCAACCTTCTCGGCCTGGTCAAACACCTTGCGCTGGCCGAGGCCCGGTACTTCGGCGAGGTTTTCGACCGGCCCTTCCCCGAGCCGGTCCCGCGATGGGACGACCTCGGTCAGCGCGGTGCCGACTTCTGGGCGACCGAACGCGAGACCCGCGAGGAAATCACCAGCCGCTACCAGCGCGTCTGCGAGCACGCCGACGCGACGATCGCCGCTCTCGCGATCGACTCGCCCGGCTACGTGCCTTGGTGGCCTCGCCCGGAGGTGCTGCTGTTCAACGTCCTTGTCCACATGCTGACCGAGACCAGCCGGCACGCCGGGCACGCCGACATCCTGCGCGAGCAGTTGGACGGCGCGGTCGAGATGGACCTGGCTGCCATGGCGCGGAGCGGTCGGGACGAGGGCTTCTGGCAAAGCCGGTGGGCCGAAATCGAGCGGGCAGCCAAGGCCGCGGACCCGGCCGCCGGCTGAAAAAGGCACCTAAACTCCAAGCCATCAGCCCCGGCCAGCGCACGGAGGATCGATGACGTTCGACTTCGCCCGGTTCCCCGACTTCGACGGCTTTCCGCGAGCAGGTCTACACCACGGGCCCACCCCGCTGGTCCCGGCACCGCGGCTTGGCGAAGCGCTCGGCATCCCACGGCTGCTGCTCAAGCGCGACGACGTCCACCCGCTCGGCGTCGGCGGCAACAAGCTGCGCAAACTCGACTTCCACCTCGGTGCGGCGCTCGCCGACGGGGCCGACACCGTGATCACCTTCGGCGCGCTGCAGACCAACCACGGCCGCCAGACCGCCGCAGCCTGCGCGAAGCTCGGGTTGCGCTGTGAACTGGTGCTGACCGCCGAGGTGCCGCGCTCCGGCGACGCGTATGAGCGGTCCGGCAACGTCCCGCTCGACCATCTCTTCGGTGCGCGGGTGCACATCGGCGCGTCGGACGCGGAGTCTGCGGCGACGTACGAACGGCTGCTCGCCGAAGCGGCGGACGAGGGCCGGAAAGTGAGGTCGGTCCCCGTCGGTGGGTCCGACCCACTCGGCGTTCTCGGCTATGTGGACGCGACCCGGGAGCTGGCGGCCCAGTTGACGGAGCTGGGCCTGGACCACGCCCGGATTGTCGGTCCGCACGCCAGCGGGGCCACCGCGGCCGGGCTCGCGCTCGGCACGGAACTGCTCGGTTCGCTGGACCTGGACGTCGCCTGCGTCAGCCACCCGCTCGACGAGGCTGTGGACAACTTGGCCCACCTCACGGCCGGGGCCGCGGAGTTGCTTGGGTTCGACCCACCGAAGCTCGAGCACGTGTGGATGAACGACACGACGATCGGCGAGGGGTACGGCATTCCGGCGTCGGGGACCTGGGAAGCGATCCGGTTGTTCGGCCGCACCGAGGGCGTGGTGCTCGACCCGGTCTACACCGGAAAAGCCGCCGCCGCCCTGGTGGAATGGGCGGCGGCGGGACGGTATTCGCCCGAGGAGACCGTAGTGTTCGTCCACACTGGAGGCCTCCCCGGATTGTTCGGTTACGCGCCCGAATTCATGGCCGAGGCGCTGAAGTGACGAGCACCGCGGCGCGCGCGGTTTCGGTCCGCACGGCGATGCGGAGCAGGACCAGCAGCAGGGCGACGTTCGCGATCAGCGTGAGCCGCTGAGTCGCGCCCACCGGCAGCACCTCGGTCAGCACGTGGAACGGCCGCACCCCGGCTTCGTCCAAGCGGACAAACAGGAAGCTCAGCGCGAACAGCCCGACCGCGGCGAGCCCGAACTTCAGCCAGCGCACCACGAACACGCGCTCCGCCGTGCCGCGCAACGGTTCCAGCATGGTGATCGCCGCGCCGGGCAGGCTCGCGAACGCGACCAGGCACGAGTACAGGTGGATGTCGCCGCTGAGCGGATTCGGGCTCGGCGGGTAGCTGGCCGGAAAAACCGCGGCGACCGCCAGTCCGAGCGCCCACAGCATGAGCAAAGCCTTGGTGCTGAACGTCATCGGCACGCCGCCGGCGATCAGCGCCCCGAGCACCGCGAGCGATCCGACGGCCACTGACAGCACGCTCGCCCCGAGCATGCCTTCCCCTCGGTCGGTGATCGTGTAGCTCGAAAGCGTGTCGTAGATCGGATCGTGCGAGCTGATGATGTGCAGCACCGTGATCGTGAACAGCCCCCAGGCGATCGCGGCGAGCGCGGTCAGGCGCCATCCGCGGACGCCTCGTGAGTACCCCATGTAGCCAGATTGGCGTCTCGGCGGCGTTTCGTGATCAGGGAAAACCCCTGATTCAGCCCCTACCCGGAGAAGTCGGCGAGGACGAGGACTTGGTCGTCGTGGCGTTTGGCCCGGGGCCAGCGGACGGCGTGCGGGTCGTCGTTCTCGGCGGCTCGTACCGCGTCCAGTACTGCTTCCGGGCCTTTGCTTTTGGCTAGTTGCAGGACTTCTGGCCACTTGAAGAGGCCGTATTCGTCGACTCCGATTGCTACGCCGTCGGTGGCTATCAGGACTGCGTTGATGTCTTCGCGGGGCCAGCTGCGTTGGACTGCTTTGTGGGCTGCGGAGGGGTCGGCTTCGGCTACCCAGAAGCCGTCTTCGGCGTTGCGGCGGCGGCGGACGTCTTTGCTGGTTTGGAGGAGGCCGTTGTTGCGCAGGGAGATCAGGCGGTCGTCGGCTACTACGTCGGCGCCGGAGTGTCCAAACGCGACTATTGGGCTGTCGGCCAGGACCAGGGCTTCGATTTCGTGGTCGGTCCAGCGGAGGATTGAGACTGTGCTGGAGGGGGAGTTTCCTGGGGTTAGGTCGTTGGCTTTGGCTACTTCGGTGATTGCGGTTGCCAGTGCGGTGGTTAGGGGTTGGTGGGGGTGGGTGGTTAGTTCGTGGGCTAGCTGGTCGCGGAGGAGGTGGGCGTACCAGCCGCCTGGGGGGAGGTCCGGGCTGGGGGAGGTGGCGCCGTCCAGGACCAGGATGGCGTGGGGGAGGAGGGCGATGTGGTCCTCGGTGGGGCGGGGGTGGCCGTCGGAACCGACTCCGGCTCGCTCGGCGGTCGAGATCTCGGGCACGTCGTTGACTGTAGCTCTCGTTGGGGGTGGGTTTGGCTCGTCGCCTGGCGGCGACCTTGCCGTGGGGGTTGCGTGGGGCACCCCGAAGCTTGATTGTGCTGACGGTTCGGGGGTGCTTGTCAAGGCGGGAAAGATGCCTTGTAAACGACCCCCCAAACCCAGGGGTGG
>NZ_JBHZAG010000102.1:0-31838 GCF_042754125.1 Amycolatopsis sp. NPDC059235 | reverse complement strand
CCACCCCGCCATCCCCGCCCCCCCCCCCCCCCCCGCCCACCCTTACTAAGCCAAACGGCGGTCTGGGGGGTCTTCTCACGGCATTTTCCCCGCCTTGACAAGCCACCCCAGACCGTCATCACAATCAGGCTTCGGGGTGCCCCCCCAACCCGACCAGCGATGTGCGAAGCACGAGCAGTCAGTTAACGCAAGTAACCCCATCAGCAGTAATATCCGGCGCACTCCCCGCAGGAGGACCCTGCAAAACCGCCGGAGCAGAAGCCGGATGCACCCCGGAATCATCCGAATACTTCTGCCCCAAATAAACCCGGAAATGATCCTTCTCAAGAGAATTATCCGAAGCCACCGCAACCCCGCCAAGCTTCTCGCCGATAGTCTCAGCCTGACTACGCTGCCCCCGCCCGTAGTACACAGTGGACGTCCGCCGAGTAGCACTATTAGAAACAGATCCCCGCGAATACCCAGCAGCAGCAAGCTTGTCCGCAACCCGATTAGCCAACCCATCCACCCCAGACGAGTTGCGCACATCAACCACGTAAGCGGCCAACGCAGGATCCCCAGCAGAAGAAGACGGCGGCGCACCAGCCGAAGAAGGCGGCGCAGAAGCGGAACCAGTCTGCTCCCGAACAAACTTCTGCACCTGCTGAGGATCAACCTGCACGGCATCACCATCATTAGGCGTCTTCAACGTAATACTAACCACGGGAACGGTAACGAAGTTGATACTCCCAGCACTCATCCCATGCAACTGCTGGGCAAACCCGAGCAAATCCCAGTTGGTATCAACAACAACAGCCTTCTTAACCGCCCCAATCAACGCATCCAACTTCCCCGGATCCGTCAACGTCCCAGCAGAAAGAATAGTCTTGGCCATGCTGGCCATGAAAACCTGCTGCCGCTTGATCCGATCCAGGTCCCCATTGGGCAACCCATGCCGCTGCCGAACAAACTGCAACGCCTGCGCCCCGGAAACATTCTGCGGCCCAGCCGGAAAATTAGCCCCAGAGTAACTATCCTTAACCGGAGCCTTGAGGCAAACCGGCACCCCGCCAACAGCCTGGCTGACATAGTAAAACCCAGCCAGATTGACAGCCGCATAATGCGTAATAGTCAACCCGGTCAACTGCTGCACAGTCTCAATAGCAGTCTTGGCCCCAGCCTGGGCAGAGTCAGTCTCCAGTTGCGCCCCAGACTCCCCGGCAGCCTTCAACTCAGTCTTCCGAGCAGTCTGCCCATAAGTATAAGCCGAATTGATCTTGTGCTTCCCGAACTTCCCGGCAAGCTGGACATAAGAGTCACGCGGGATAGAAATCGCCGTAGCATTCCCGCCCCCGGCCGGGATATGCACGACGATCATCGTGTCAGTCGTATCCCCGCCGTCCTCGGCGCCGCCAGCGTGCAGCTGATCGAGCACATCGTCGGGCAGCGGATTGCCCTCCGCGTCGGTGCGCGTGTCCAGGCCGACCATCAGGATGTTCTGCTCGCCCATCGGCGAACCGGCCCCGGCGCCGATCACGTCGGACCTGGTCAGGCCGTCGGTGATCTGGTTCAGCTTCGACCACGCGAAGGCCGTGCCGCCGAGGACGAGCAGCGAAACCACGGCCAGAAGCACCTGGGCGACGCGGAGCGCGCTGGTGGTCTTGCGACGACGCATCGGGGTTCCTCTTCCTGCCACGTCCGGTGGTCGAAAGACCCACGGTAGCGGGCGTCTCACCTGGACGGGTTACCGCTTACCCCAAATTGCGGAGACGGCGCCCGGAATGTCGGACCGAGGGTGTACCTCCACTGAGGGTCCGGTCTCGACTCTCATTCTACAGGGATGTAGTTTTACTACAGTCGTGTAGAAGTCGAAAGGGGTGCCGGATGGCTCGCGTGGTGATCGTGTCCGCCCGGATCGGGGCAGGTCACGACGGTGCCGCCAGAGAGCTGGACCGGTGGTTCGCCGATCGCGGCGCGCACGTCGTCCGCGCCGATTTCCTGGACCTGCTGCCGGGAAGACTCGGCGAGCTGCTCTGCGGTGCCTACCACCAGCAGCTCAACACTGTCCCGCGCAGCTGGGACTGGCTGCTCGGCGCACTCGGCACCCCGGCGCTGGCCGGAGCCGCCCGCCGGTTCGCCGGCCTCGCCACGCCGAGGCTCCGGGAACTGCTCGGCGACAACACCGACGTCGTCGTCTCGACCTATCCACTCGCCACACATGCGGTCGCCCGGCTGCGGCGCTCGAACGAACTGACCGCGCCCCTGGTCGTCTACCTCACCGACCCGTCGGTGCACCGGCTGTGCGTCAGCCCGGACGCGACGCTCACCGTCGCCCCGAACGAAACCGCCGCCCGCCAAGCCAAAGCGCTCGGAGCCGGTCGCACCCTCGTCTCGCGCCCGCTGGTCGCGCCCGCGTTCCGGCCTTCCACCGGGATGACCGAACGGCTGCGGCTCCGGCTCGCCTTCGGCCTCCCGCACGACGGCCCGCTCGCGTTGGTGGTCGCCGGATCCTGGGGCGTCGGCCAAATCGGACAGACGGCGGACGACCTCCTCGCGACCGGACTCGTCGAGCCAGTAGTGGTGTGCGGCCGCAACGAAGCACTGGCCGAGAAGCTGCGGAAAACCGGACACCGGCACGTCTTCGGCTGGGTCGACAAGATGCCGGAGCTGATGCGCGCGTGCGACGTCGTGGTGCAGAACGCGGGCGGGCTGACCACATCGGAAGCACTCGCGACCGGCCTGCCGGTGCTGACTTACCGCTGCCTGCCCGGCCACGGTCGCGCCAACGCCGCGGTGCTGCACGACGACGGCATCGTGCCGTGGGTCCACTCGCCGAGCGAACTGACCGAAGCGCTGGAGTGGTTGCTGCGACGGCCGGTCAAGGCAGCCGGATGATCCGCGGACTTGCCGCGGCGGCCGTCGCGCACGTGGCACCGGCGGCATTGTTCGTGCCGCAGCTGCGCCCGCCCCGCCTGGCCGGACGCGGCGACCCAGGCCACGTAGCACTGACCTTCGACGACGGCCCGAACCCGGAATCCACGCCGCAGTTCCTCCGAATCCTCGAGAAGCTGGACGTCCGCGCGACCTTCTTCGTGCTGGGCCGGGAGCTGGCGTCAGCACCGGAACTCGGCCGGGAAATCGCCGCGGCCGGACACGAGATCGCAGTCCACGGCTGGGATCACCGCTGCTTCCTGCGTCGCTCCCCGAAGGCGTTGCACGACGAGCTGACTCACACCGTCGACCTGATCGAACTCGTCACCGGGACCCGGCCGCAGTGGCTGCGCGCGCCGTACGGAGTGTTCAGCGCAAGTTCCTTGGTCTCAGCGCGAATCCTCGGCCTTCGGCCCGTTTTGTGGAGTACCTGGGGATTCGACTGGCCCAGCCGCGCCACTCCGCGCTCGGTCGTGCGCACTGTGTGCCGAAGGCTGACCGGCGGCGGCACGATCCTGTTGCATGACTCCGACGTCGCCGCCGCGCCGGGAGCGTGGCGGTCAGCGCTCGGCGCAGTCCCGGTGCTGGTGTCGGAATGCCGGGAGCGTGGGCTCGCCGTGGGTCCCTTGCGCGACCACGCACGCGGCCTGCTGAGCGGTCTCGAGGCCGGTGTGCAGATCGGTGGCCGCGTCGAGCGTGCAAGCCGTCGACCAGGCACAGGCGCCGAGCACGACCGCCACGGCGACCGCCGCGAGTGGCTTTCGCCGAGAGCCTGACGACGGGGCAGACAGCAGCGCCCGCACGCGCTGCGGCACCGGCCCGCCAGTCGCGGCAAGCGCGAGCGACGGTTGAGAACGGCTGGCCAGCGCGGCCTTCGCGACCGCGGTGGCCACTAGCTTCCGGTCACCGACGCGGTCTGCGGCAGCTTCGTCCGCCCAGCGTTCCAGCGCGAACCGGGCCGCTGAACCGAGCGGCCGCAACACCGGATTGACCGTGGTGGCGACCGTGACGATCGCGGCGAAAACGTGGTGCCGCAGCCGCAAATGCGCGCGTTCGTGCGCGAGCAGCGCGCGGCGCTCCCGAGGTTCCAAAGCCGACAGCATCCCGCTCGACACCGCGATCCGGCCGCCGCCTCCGGCCACCGCGAACGCGACCGGTTCCTCGCCCGGCAGCAGCACGAAGCCAGCCTCGCGGGTGTGCGCGTTCAGCTCGGCGTGCACCTTCCGGTGCCAGCGCACGTACTGAATCGCCGCGCGGGTCAACGCGACCCCGGCGGCCACGAGCGCGATCCCGCTGACGATCGCCAGTGGCAGGTTCACCGCGTCGGCCCCGTGGAACGCGACCGCGGAGAAATCGCCCAGCTCGCCGACAAACGGCAGCTGCGCCAGACCTGCGGCCGCCAGGACCGCGAGCGTCGCCGTGCTGCCGACGGCGAGCACCAGCGCGGACCCGGCGAGCAGCCAGCTGCCCAGCCGCGGCGACAGCCGGGGCGCGACCCAGCGCGCGACCGGCCAGGAAGCCAGCGGCAGCAGCAGGGGAGCGAGCAGGTCGAGGTTCACGTCAGCCGCCGTTCTGGCGCAGAAGATCGCGCAGCACGCGCTCGTCCGAAGCGGACAGATTCGACACGAATTTCGCCAGCACGCTCGACCGGTCGGCTTCGGCGTCGAGCACCTTGCTCATCCGGCGGGCGGCGAGCCCGGGTTCGTCGTCGGCGGCGCGGTAAGTGAACGAGCGGCCCTGCTTCTCGCGGGTCGCCACGCCCTTCTCGAACAGCCGGGACAGGATCGTGACGACGGTGGTGTAGGCCAGCCCGCCGCCGATCCGCTCCTGCACGCCGGCGGCCGACATCGGCTCGTCGGATTCCCACAGCACCGCGAGCACCTCGGCCTCCAGCTCGCCAGGAGCCCGCCGGGCGCTCTCGCCCCGTCCGTTCCGCATGACCCAAATTCTACCTGTTTGTCGAAGCCGCTCGGCTCACTACTACGTTCATGTAGAATTTCGACAGTTGTGTAGTAGTTGGAGGTGGGCATGCTCGACCCGAAGTGGCTGCTGGCCGCGTTCGGCCCGCTCGGCGTCTTCGCGGTGATGTTCGCCGAGACCGGATTGCTGGTGGGCTTCTTCCTGCCGGGCGATTCGCTGTTGTTCACCGCGGGGGTGCTGGCGGCCTCGTCGAAGCTGCACCTGCCGCTCGCGGCGGTCATCGTCGCGGCGGCGGCCGGAGCGCTGCTCGGCGCGCAGGCCGGTTACATCCTCGGCCGGCGTGGCGGGGGCGCGCTGCTCGTCCGCGTGCGCAGCAAGCACCTGCACGAGGGCGTCGCGCGCGGATCGGCGCTGCTCACCCGCTACGGGCTTGGCAAGGCAGTGGTGCTGGCCCGGTTCATTCCGGTGGTCCGGACCGTGCTGAACCCGCTCGTCGGCATCGCCGGGATGTCCGCCGCGAAGTTCGCGATGTGGCAGGTGCTCGGCGGTCTGCTGTGGACAGTCGGGGTGACGCTCGCCGGGTACGCGCTGGGCGCGTCGGTGCCGAACATCGACACGTACCTGCTGCCGATCATCGCTGTCGTGGTGCTGCTTTCGCTGAGCCCGCTGCTGATCGAGCTCGTCCGCGCACGCCGGAGCGCGGCGCGATGATCGATGCCGGGCTATATCGCGACGTGACGGATTTCGCGTGGTCACAGCAGTGGCTGGCCGGAATCGCGACGACGTTCAGCGAATACGGAGTTTTTCTGGTGGTGCCGGTGATCCTCGCGCTGCTCTGGCGGGCGCGCACCAGGGGAGCGGCGGCGCTGGCGGCCGCGGCGTGGGTGCCGATCGCGATCGCGGCGGCGCTCGCCGTGGACACCGTGCTGAAGTCAGTGTTCGCCGAGGTCCGGCCGTGTCGCGTGGTCGCCGGCGTGCACACGCTGCTGCCGTGCGATCCGCCGACCGACTACGCGTTTCCCAGCAACCACACGGTCATCGTCGCGGCGTTCGCGGTGGCGGTGCTGCTGGTCAACCGCAAATGGGGAGTCTGGGCACTCGTTTTCGCGGTGCTGATGGGGATTTCACGGGTGTACGTCGGGGCGCATTACCCGCACGACGTGCTCGCGGGGTTCGTGGTCGGCGCCGGGGTCGGGCTGCTCGGGATCGTGGTCCGCGAACCGCTCGCCAAGGTGGCGGTTCGGCTGATTCCGGCCGTATCCGGGAGGAAAGCATGACCGATCGACCTGTCCGCTGCTCCGACGCCGAACGCGAGCAAACGACGAAAGTCCTGAACAACGCGGCGGGAGAAGGGCGGCTGAGCCTGGCCGAGGTGGAAGAACGGGTCACCACCGTCTATTCGGCGCAGTACCGGCACGAACTGGACGCGGTGGTCGCGGATTTGCCGGCGCCGGCGGCACGGGCGAGCTGGCAGCCGTTGCTCCTGCTGGCCGGACATCAGCTGGTCACGGAGTTCGGCAGCGCGCCCGCGCGGCGGAAGCTGGCCGTCGGGATGCTGCTGATGATCGCGGTGGCGATGATGGTTTTCCTTGCCGCGCACGGCTTCGCCGGCGAAGGGCATCACTTCGAACACCACTAGACTGGCGGGGTGCAGAGGGAATCGGGCGTCGCCTTAGTCACTGGAAGTTCGCGCGGAATCGGCAGAGCGATCGCGGAACGGCTGGGCGCGGACGGGTTTTCCGTCGCGGTCAACTACCGCGCCGATCAGGAGGCAGCTGAGGCCGTCGTCGCCAAGATCCGCGCGGACGGCGGGCAGGCGACCGCCCTGCGCGCGGACGTGACCGACGACGCTGAGCTGCGCGGCCTTTTCGACCGCACGGAACAGGAATTCGGCGGTCTCGACGTGGTGGTCGCCAACGTGGGGATTGCCCGGTTCGTGCCGCTCGCGGAGGCCTCCGACGAGATCTACGACCTGATCTTCTCTACTAATCTACGGCCGACCTTCGTAGCCCTGCGCGAGTCGGCCCGGCGCGTGCGCGACGGCGGCCGGATCGTCGTGGTGTCGAGCGGTGTGGTCCAGACAGCCCGGCCCGGCACCGGGATCTACGGTGCCGCGAAGGCCGCCGGAGACCAGTTCGTGCGGGTGCTGGCGAAGGAACTCGGCCCGCGCGGCGTGACAGTGAACAGCGTGCTTCCGGGCGCGGTCCGCACCGAAGCGCTCCTCGCTGATGGCCCGCCGGGCGTGGTCGAGTACAGCGCGAAACAGACTCCGCTCGGCCGTATCGCCGAGCCCGGCGACATCGCGGACATCGTGGGTTTCCTGGCGTCTGACCAGGCCCGTTGGGTCACCGGCCAGACTGTGCACGCTGGCGGCGGCCAGTTCTAAGAGCGCTCGGCCAGCAGCTGCGTCCGCACGTCGGTCTTCAGCACCTTCCCGACCTTCGACCGCGGCAGGTCCGGCCAGAGCAGGACCTCCTTCGGCGTCTTCACGCTGCCGAGCAGTTCCTTCACCGTGGCCCGCAGCTCGTCGGCGGCAGCGGACCGTCCTTGGTGCAGCTGGACGACCGCGGTCACCTGCTCGCCCCACTTCTCGTGTGGCAGCCCGACCACTGCGCAATCCTGCACAGCCGGATGTGTCATCAGCGCCTGCTCCACCTCGGCTGAATAGACGTTGAACCCGCCGGTGATGATCATGTCCTTGGCCCGGTCCACGACGTACAGGAAGTTCTCCTCGTCGAGGTAGCCGATGTCGCCGGTGTGGTGCCAGCCGTGCCTGCTGACGTCCGCGGTCGCCTCCGGATTCCGGTAGTAGCCCGGCATCACCAGCGGCCCGCGCACCACGATCTCGCCGCGTTCGCCGCGCGGCAGCAGAGTCCCGTCGTCGGCCATGATCGCCACCTGCGTCAACGGCGTCGGACGGCCCGCCGAGGTGAAGCGTTCGCGGGCCAGCGAACCGTCCGGATGGAAGTGGTCGGCCGGGGCCAGCGTCGAGATCATCATCGGTGCTTCGCTTTGCCCGAACAGCTGTCCGAGCACCGGCCCGATCCGGGTGATCGCCTCCTCCAGCCGGGCGGCGGACATCGGCGCGGCCCCGTACCACAGGCATTCCAGCGAGCTGAAGTCCGTTGTGGACAGTGCGGGATGGTCCAGCAGCAGGTAAATCAGCGTCGGCGGCAGAAAGGTGTGGGTGATCCGGTGCCGTTCGATCAGGTCGAGGAACCGGCCGAGATCCGGCGACGGCATCACCACGATCTCGCCGCCGAGGGCCAGCACCGGGAAACACAACACCCCGGCGGCGTGCGTGAGCGGGGCCAGCGCGAGGTAGCGCGGCCGCGGCTGGAACGGGTAGCTCATCAACGTCAGCGCCGACATGGTTTCGACGTTGTGCCCGGTCAGCACCACGCCTTTCGGCCGTCCGGTGGTGCCGCCGGTGCCGACAAGCATCGCGGTGTCGTCTGGCGGATCGGACTGCCACGGCGTCTCGGGGAGCCCGTCGAGCCATTCGGCCAGCGGGATCGCGCCGGGGAACGAGCCGTCGAGGCACACCACCGTGGCCAGCTTCGGCAGCTGATCGGCGATGCGGGAGACGAGCGGTGCGAACGACTCCTGCACGAGCAGGCACGTGCAGTCGAACAGGTCCAGCAGCTCCCGGTTTTCCGCCGCCTCGTTGCGCGGGTTGACCGGGCACCAGACCGCCCCTGCCCGGCTGATGCCGAAGACGCACCCGAACGACACCGGGTCGTTGGCGGAGAGGATCGCCACCTTGTCGCCCGGCCGCACGCCGGAACGCGCGAGCGCCCGGGCGACCCGCCAGGACAGCTGCTGGACCTCGCCGTAGCTGAGCGATCCGCCGTCCGTGGTCAAACACGAGGCCGACGGGCCCAGCGAGGCGCCCTTGTCGAGGTAATCGGTCAGTCGCACCGCTCGTCTCCCAGTCTCAGGACTGCACCGTCAGAACCGGATTCGAGACCAGCCCGAACGACCGCAGAACGCCGAGCAGCTCACGGTGTCCGAACGCCTGGCACGCCGACGCGAACCCAGCCCGCCGCGGCGGTTGCTGCAGCAGCGAATACGCCGCGTACGCCTGCATCAGCCCGGTCTGCTTGTAATTGCAGGTCCCGTGAATCACGCAGTGCGCGCGACCAAGCGGACCGGACGCGTGCACCGAGTCCAACGACGTGTTGATCCGCTGGTTTTCCCTTGGCGGCATTTCGTCCCGGACGGCGGCGGCCTGTTCGTGCAGCACCTTGAGTTTTTCTTCCAGCGGCAGGTCTTTCACCTGCTCCAGCACGGCCGCGACGATCTGCGGCACGCCTTGCATCAACGCCCGGTCGAACACGCCGCCGACCGCCTTCACGTTCGCCACGCGCGGATCGTTCTTGAACCACACCGGATGCGACGTCCCGCCCCACGGCAGCGCGAGCCCGATCTCGTGATGTCCCGGCACGGCGACATCCTGCAGCCCGCCGTCGGCTGGCCAAGGCAGGTATTCGTTCTGCTCCAAGTAGTACGCGGCGGACAGCGCGGCGTTCACCAGGATGGTCTGCGTGGAAGCGACTGTGGGGTAACCCTTCCAGAACACCAGGATGTCCAAAGTGTCCAGTCCGGGTGTCTCCAGGCAGAGGTTCGCCGCGATCTCGCCGGTGGTGTACATCTGCGCGATGCCGGGGGAGAGCAGCAGGCCCTTCGCGGCCATGTCCGCGCCGTAGCGCTCTTCGGCAGAGATCAGCCAGTCCTGCTCGCCGGTGGTGTCGAGGTAATGCGTTCCGGATTCGAGACACGCCTGGACGACCTCGTGGCCGTATTCGCTGAACGGGCCGACGGTGTTGCACACCACCGACGCGTCGCGGAAAAGCTCGGTGAGCGGACCGGTTTCGTGCGATACCTCGACGACCTCGTGGTCCACGGTGTCGAGGCCGGGAATGTGGTCGAGCGCCGCCTGGACCCGGGCCTTGTCCCGGCCGGCCGCGGTGAAGGGCACGTTGTACTCGCGGAGGTATTCGCAGATCAGGCGGCCGGTGTAGCCGGACGCGCCGTACACGACGACGGGCTTGGTCACTGGGTTTCCTTTCTTGGAGTGCCGGAGCGCTGGAGGGGATTCACATGCCCATGCCGCCGTCGACCGGGAGGCCGGCGCCGGTGATGAAGCGGGCGGCGTCCGAGGCGAGGAACACCACCGCGTCGGCCATGTCGGCGACCTCGCCGAGCCGTCCGGCCGGGGTCTGCGCGACGACCGCGCCGATCGCGTCCTCGACGCTCGGGAACAGCCCGACGTCGACCACGTCCATCGCGAGCTGATTGCCCATCTGCGTCGGGACGAGGCCCGGGTACACGCAGTTCACCCGCACCCCGTAGCCGAGCTTCCCGGACTCCATCGCCGCGACGCGGGTAAGCCGGTCGACCGCCGATTTCGTGGCCGAATAGCCCGCGATACCGGGGAAAGCGATGGTCGCGGCCACCGAGGCGATGTTCACGACCGCACCGCCGCGTCCGGCCGCGCCGCCCGGACGCATGGCGCGGAACGCGTGCTTCACGCCGAGCGAGGTGCCGAGCACGTTGACCTCGAGCATCTTTCGCACGTCGGCCGGGTTGAGGTCGGCGACGAGACCGGTGATCTCCACGCCCGCGTTGTTCACGACGATGTCGAGCCCGCCGTGCTCGCCGACCACCGCCTCGACCGCCCGCGCCCAGTTGTCGTCGTCGGTCACGTCCAGCCGGACGAACCCGCTGCTGGCCCCGCTCTGCTTGATCGCGTCGGCGGTCTGGCGGCCGAGGTCCTCCTGGACGTCGCCGATGACCACCGCCGCGCCCGCCTTCGCGAGCGCCTCGGCCATGCCCTGGCCGAGACCCTGCGCGCCGCCTGTGACCAGCGCGGTGCGCCCGGTCAGGTCGTAGGAACCCATCGACATCTCCTCCTTGAGACGTGCCGCCGGTGCGGTGTAGGTCACACCGTAGCTAATTTTGGACAGTCGTCAAGATTTTCTTGGACACTCGTCAAGAAACGCTGTCGCGCTAGACTGCCGGGCGTGACACAGGCGAAGGAGCGCATCTCCCGCCGCGCCGTGGACAAGTTCGCCCAGCGCCGCGAGCAGCTGGCCGAGTCCGCGCTGCAGGCGCTGGCCGAGCTGGGCTATGCCCGCACGAGCCTGCGCGAAATCGCCCAGAAATCCGACTTCTCGCACGGCGTCCTGCACTACTACTTCGCCGACAAGGTCGAGCTGCTCACCTACGCGGTCCGCAAGTTCGAAGAGGTCTGCGTGACCCGCTACGACGACGTAGTGGCAGCGGCGGGCTCGGCGGACGAGCTGAAACACGGCTTCGGCGCGGCGATGGCCGGTACGCTGCGGACCGACGCGGCGATGCACCGCCTCTGGTACGACCTGCGCAACCAGAGCCTGTTCGAGGAGTCGTTCCGCGGCGACGTGCTCGACATCGACGAACAGCGCCAGGACATGGTGTGGCGGGTCGTCCGGCGCTACGCCGAATTCACCGAACGGCCTGCTCAGGTGTCGCCGGAGGTCGCGTACGCCGCCTTCGACGGGCTTTTCCAGCGAGCGCTCCTGCAGCAACTCGCCGGTCAGGACGAGGCGGCGGACCGTTTGGAAGCCGACGTCGCGGCTCTGCTCACGCACTTCGTCTGACGGTTACCCCGCCCGAGTGGTGATGCCCGGTGCGCGCGCCCGTCCGTGGTTAGGATGCGCTCGGACGGTCACCGGGTGAGAAGGGGTGCGCGAGCGTGCAAGCGGGGGACCTTGAACCGCCTGAGCCGCAGGCCGTTTCCGCGCCGTTGACGAGGGCGGCGATCTTCCTGATGGTCAGCGTCGCCGCCGGTGCCGAGCAGACCGCGAAAGACCTCCTCGCCGACCTGGCCGGGCTGCAGCGCGCGGTCGGCTTCCGCGACGCCAGCGCCGGGCTCACCTGCGTCGCCGGGATTTCGTCCGCGGCATGGGACCGGATCTACGGCGGTCCGCGGCCCGCGGAACTGCACGAACTGCCGGTCTTCGCCGGCGAGAAGCACACGAGCGTCCTCACCGCCGAGGCCGACCTGCTGTTCCACCTCCGCGCGGAACGGCTCGACCTGTGCTTCGAGCTGGAAACGCTGATCATGAACCGGCTGCGCGGTTCGGTGACGGTGCTCGACGAGGTGCAGGGCTTCCGGTACTTCGACGCGCGCGACGTGCTCGGTTTCGTCGACGGCACGGAGAATCCGACCGGAGGCGGCGTCAATCAGGCAGTGCTGGTGGACGACGACGAGCCGTTCGACCGGGGCAGCTACGTGGTCGTGCAGAAGTACCTGCACGACATGCAGGCCTGGAACGCGCTCAGCACCGAGCAGCAGGAGCTGGTGATCGGGCGGCGCAAACTGTCCGATGTGGAGCTGTCGGACGAGGAAAAGCCCGCCGACGCGCACATCGCGCTCAACGTGATCACCGACGACGAGGGCAACGAGCTCGACATCCTGCGCGACAACATGCCCTTCGGCCGTCCCGGGCACGACGAGTTCGGCACGTATTTCATCGGCTACACCAAATCTCCCGCGGTGATCGAGAAAATGCTGGAGAACATGTTCGTCGGATCGCCGCCCGGCAACTACGACCGGATTCTCGACTTCTCCACGCCCCTCACCGGCGCTTTGTTCTACGTGCCCACAGCGGACTTCCTGGAAGATCCGCCGGACGCCCCGCCCGAGCCGGAACCGCCGGCTGCCGCGACGCCCGCCGGGACGTCGCTGGGCATCGGAAGCCTGCGAAGGAGCATTCGGTCATGAACAACCTGCATCGCGAACTCGCCCCGATCTCCGCCGCCGCGTGGGCGGACCTGGAGGAAGAGGCGAAGCGCACCTTTGCCGAGTTCGCCGCCGCGCGCCGAGTGGTCGACGTCGTCGTCACCGGAGACCCGGCGCTCGCCGCGATCGGCACTGGACGTCGCGAGCGTGTCGGCGACAAATTCGACGGCGTCGCGACGAGCCTGCGTACCGCGCAACGGATTGTGGAGCTGCGGGTGCCGTTCACGGTGTCGCGCGAGGAAGTCGATTCGGTCGAGTGGGGCGCGAAAGACGCCGACTGGCAGCCGGTGAAGGACGCCGCGCAGCAGATCGCGTATGCCGAGGACCGGATCGTGCTCGACGGTTTCGCCGAGGCAGGCATCACCGGGATCCGCCCGGCGTCGTCGCTCTCGCCGATCGCGCTGCCGCCGGAGGCTCCCGGCTACCCGAAGGCGATCGGCGACGCGATCGCCGAACTGCGCGACGCGGGCGTGGCCGGGCCGTACACCGTGCTGCTCAGCGACGACGAGTTCACCGCCGCGTACGAGGCGGCCAACCACGGTTATCCGGTGCTGGAACACCTGAAGCAGATTGTGGACGGCGACCTCATCCGCACGCCCGCCATCAGCGGAGCCTGTGTGCTGTCCACTCGCGGCGGCGACTACGAACTCCACTTCGGACAGGATCTGTCCATTGGGTACTCCAGCCACGACGCGTCCACTGTGGAGCTGTACTTCTACGAGACGCTGACGTTCCTCGTGAACACCGCCGAAGCGGGGATCGGGCTGACCGCCTGAGCCGTTACCTGATCATGCGGTCTCGTTACGCGGCGCGGACATTCGCCGAACCTTCCGGGGATACCCGCTCGCGATAGTTGCGGCGTGCCGCAGAACAAGATCAAAAACGTGCTGCTCGTGCTGCCCATGGTCGTTGTCGCCGGGTGCTCCGGTCTCGCCGTCCTCGACGGCGACCCGGATCACGACCCAGCTCAAGGCGGCGCTCCCGAGGGCGTCATGCTCACGCCGTTCGACACGAACTACCCGGCCGTCGGGAATCTCGACCCGGCGTTGCGGAAAGCGTTGCAGGACGCGGCAACCGACGCGCGTCAGCGCAAAGTGGACATTCACATCGCGTCCGGCTGGCGAACCAGGGAGTACCAGCAGAAACTGTTGGACGCGGGCATCGAAAAGTACGGCAGCCTGGAAAAGGCGCGGAAGTACGTGAACACGCCGGAACAATCGACGCACGTGTCCGGCAAGGCCGTCGATGTCGCCCCCACCCGCGCCGACGACTGGCTCATCCAGCACGGCGCGAAATACGGACTGTGCCAGGTGTACTCGAACGAGATGTGGCACTTCGAACTGCTCACCACCCCGGGCGGCAAGTGCCCGCCCACCCGTACGGACGCCGCCGGTTAGCGTCCGCACGGGCGGTCCGGGTCACGGGGCCCAGTAGTTGCCGGACATCACCAGGTAGACCAGCAACTTGATGGTCTCGCCGTAGTAAGTGTCGTCATACGGGTTGCCCGCCATGTACTTCCACAGCGAATCGGTCCACGCCTGATCGCCGGCGACCATCGCCGCGACCCCCACCGGGTTGGCCGCCACCTCGGACTGGTCGCTGGTCTTGGTCGGCGTACCGTCCAATTTGGTGTGCGGATAGATCTTGGCCGGGTTGCCGCCGGACTTGCTCTTGTAGCTGGCCGATTCCTTCTTGGCGACGTCGGTCGCGACCTTGCCGCCGTAGAGCAGCGCGTCAGTGCCCATGTGCCAAGGCACGCGAACGGAGTTGTACCCGACGATGTTGTCCGGCTGATTCTCGAGATGATCCGCCGGCGCGGGCTTCGGGCTGCTGGTGTTCGCCCCGACCACGAAGTCCGACAACAGATTCGCGGTCGGCGAGTACTTGGCGGTGAACTGGCTGATCAGCTGCTCAGTCCGAGTGACGACCTTGTTCCAGTCGTGCGCGGTGTCGTACTTCGCGAACGCGCGCAAGTGGTCGAGCATGAAGTCCGACGGCCGGGTGTCGTCGTTGCCCGCGTCGTCGGCGATCTTGAGATGCCCGTCGGAGGCGACGTCATGCTGGTAAACCTTGGCCAGCCAGTCCTTCGCGGCCGCGCTGTAACTGCCCCACTGCTTGTCCGCGAGAATCAGCCCGTAACCGACGTCGAGGTCGCCGTCGGTGGCGGAGTCAGGGGTGCCGCCGTCGGAGTACTTGCAGGTCTTGCCGTCGATCACCCACTGGAAGAGCCCCTTGCTGTCCCGGTGGTCCTGGACGAACTTCCACATCCCGTCGAAAATCGTCTTGGCCTGATCGTCGTACCCCGCCATCAGCGGGACGATGTTCATCCCGTAACCCTGCGCCTCGGAAACGGTGCCCTTGTTGGGCGCGTCGTCGGTGGCCCAGACGAGGTAACCGCCGCAAGCCTGGCGGAGGTAGGTTTTCTTCCAGGAGTCGTACTGCTTCTTGACCGCGGCGTCTTGCTCGGCCTGGCTGACCGACGGCCGGACACCGGTCTGATAGGTGACGTGCGCGGGAAACGGACGCGCCACAGAAGCCGCGGTGGCGGGCCCAGCACCGACCAACGCAGCAGTAAGCGAAACGGAAGCGGCGGCGAACAGCGCCACCTTCCGGGAAGCGGGCATGGAGGGACTCCTTGTTAGTAAACTTTCCTAACTAGGCGGCGTTGGGGAAAAGCCTGCTGCCAGTGGGGTGATCGTGTCAAGATGTCCGGCTCGGATGGCCCAGGTGTACCGGTTCCGAAGCTTTCCGTGAGTTGGCACTTTCACGATCTCCGGCCCCGTTGGCGTTCCGTGAGGGGAACCTTCAGGGACTCTGATTCCCTCAAGGGGCCCCTCACGGACGGCGCCCGCCGCTGCTGCGACGCACCCAATGTGGCATTGGGTGCATCTGACGCACCCAATGTGGCATTGGGTGCATCTGACGCACCCAATGTGGCGTTCGGTGCGTCAGATGCACCGAACGCCACTTTGGGGCGCTAGCCAGCCCCGTCTCGCGAGCCCCCGTGCACACCCGTCTCCAACCGCCGGCCCGCCCAACCGCAGTCCGCCCAACCGTGGCCCGCGCACCCAACTCGCCCACTCCACAACTGCACCAGTGCACCCAACCAACCATGCACCCACACCACCCCCGCACCCCGATACGAAGCTCTCCTGCGGTCTGAGGGTGCTTGTCAAGGCATCTTTCCCGCCTTGACAAGCACCCTCAGACCGTCAGCACAATCAAGCTTCGGGGTGCCCCCAGTCCCCACCCGGCGATGTGCGAAGCACGAGCAGTCCGCCACGCCCCGCAAAGATTCCCAGCCCCACCGACACAAGCATGGGATCATCACCCCGGCAACAACCAGGGATCAGGGAGCCAGCATGACCACCGGCCGTTCGGCCCAAGCTGAACTCAACAGCGGCATCCTCCCCGGCAACGTCCGGGCAGACGACTGGATCATGCTCGCCCTAGCCGTAATCTCCACCGGAATGCTGGGCTGGCTCCTGATCAGCCCACCCCCACCAGCCATCAGCCACTGGTTCTTCATCACCGACTGCACCATCTGCGCCATCTTCTTCCTGGAACTGCTCCACCGCTGGCGCAAACAGGCTTGGCGGGCAGCCTTCCTGGCCCGAACCTGGTACGAAATCTTCGCGATGATCCCCGTCGCCCACCCGGCTTTCACCGCGAACCACCACGTCCTAGGCGTAATCCTCCTGATCATCCGCCTAGGCCGAGCAGCAGACCGAGCCGTCGGCGAACAATTCACCTACCGCCTGGTGGACAAACTCTCCGAACCCATAGTCCGCGCCATCAAAAAGCCAGTGACCATCGCCGTCCTGGACGAGGTGGTCAAGGTCCTGGAAACCGGAAACTACCCCGAGAACCTGGCCAAATCCCTCAGCGAAAACAAGACCGAACTACGCGCCATCATCACCGAAAAAATCTCCGAAGACCCACAGTTGGGCAAACTGCGCAGGCTCCCCTTCCACGACGAAATCGTCCGAGCCACCGTGGACACATCGTTCCGAGTCCTGCTGGAAGTCCTGCTGGATCCCCGCATCGACGACTTCTTCTCCTCCGTAGTCCGCGACAACCGCGAACAAATCCGCCGCGCCGTCGCGCTCGGACTGGCCGATGTGGACGACTCCCCGGACGAGCACCTCCTCCGCACTCGCCCCCAGCGCACCGCCGCACACGAGTACGACGCGAACCACCCCGGTCGTTGATCATCCATTGTGGACATATCTACCCTGCGCCGTCGCGCGCTGACTCTCCGTTGCGGCACAAAGTATTCGCCCGCAATGGGCAAGCGGTGAACCGTCAACCGCTGAAAGAGTGCACTGTGGTCGCGCGGTGCGCGCACAGGTGCCTGGAGTAGGGTGAGATCTCTCGTTCCGTTGCTGCACAAGGGTTGTGTTGGCTCGAGTACGAGGCGTTCCCGCCGGTGCCGGGGCAGACTGGAGCCGGCGGGGAGGTTGAGCGCGGTTTGGAGTCGTGGACGTGATTGATAGCGGGCAGCAGGTGCGCAAGTGCCGTCGGCGGGACTGTGCGGAGGATTCCTTGTGGCGCGGGCTGTGCTCCGTGCACTGGAACCGCTGGCAGAGCGGCGCGGACGCGCTCGAACTCCCAGACGACGACGTTCCCCCGCCGCCCGCGCAGGTCTGGTGGCCGCCGGAGCGCTCGCACGCGCCGTTGAGCAGCCGGGTACTGCCGGGCTCGTAACCGCTCCCGGCCGCACCGAACACGGTCGGCGCGCACCCGGTTACTTCGGGCCACCAGGGAAGGCTTGGGCGCGGCCTTGCTTGCCGGACAACGCGTGCCTGGTTGCTTCGGGCCGCCGGAGAAAGCACGGGATGCGGCCTTGCTCCGCGGGCAACGCGTGCCTGGCTGTTTCGGGCTGCGGGCGCGCCCTTGCGCCCCGGGCAACGCGCGCCCGGCTGCTTCGGGTCACCGAGGAAGGCCCGAACGCAGCCTTGCTCCCCGGACAACACGCCCGGTTGCCTCGAGCGCCGGAGAAGGTCCGGACGCAGCCTCAGCCCCCGGCCAACGCGCCCAGAGCCTAAACGGCGTTTACCGCCGCGAACGCGGGATCCGCGGCTCCTCGGGCGCGGAGAGCATCCGCACCAGCCGCGCCCGCGCCACCCGGTAGAGCAGGTCGCCTCGGTCGTCCGGGACGACTCTGCCGTCGAGGTCGCGCCCGGCCGCGCGCACCACCACCTCGACCGCCTCGGCGGGCACCCGGCCCGCGAATTCCCCGGTCAGCCACGTGGTGACCTCGTCGGTCACCCGGCTCCGCACCGTCATCGGACACTCCCAGTCTCCGCTCGCGGGGCCGTTCGGGGCGGCCCCGGCACTGGTCCGACGGCCGCGCCCAGGCACCGTGACGCGAAAACTGCAGAGAAAGTCTTTCCTGGCGGCGCGAGTAAACCCGGGAGTAGGTCACCTCAGCGCATTGCGCGCGATCACCTCCGCATACCACCGCGCGCTGCGCTTCGGCGTACGCCGCTGGGTGCGGTAGTCGACGTGCACCAGACCGAAGCGTTTCGCGTACCCCTCCGCCCATTCGAAATTGTCGAGCAACGACCAGTAGAAATACCCGCGCAGATCCACTCCGCGGGCTAGCGCGTCGTGCGAAGCCCGCAGATGCGCGTCGAGAAAAGCGACACGATCGTCGTCGGAAACCTCGCCGTCGCGGAGCACGTCCGGGTACGCCGCGCCGTTTTCGGTGACGTACAACGGTACCGGCGGGTAATCCCGATGCACCTGCAGCAGCGATTCCGTCAGCCCGGAGGGTTGTACTTCCCAGCCGGAAGCCGTGCGCGGCGCGGCCAGGTCCGGGACGAAGTGCACCTGGTCGGCTCCCGGCCATTCCCGGCTCGCCGGCTTGCTTCCCGCCCGTGCCGAACCGGCCACCCGGTAGCCGCGGTAGTAGTTGACGCCCAGCCAATCGATCGGCTTCCCGACCACCGCCTCGTCGCCGTCGCGCACCACGGCGTCGAAACCGAATCGGGCCAGGTCCTCGCGCAGGTCGGCGGGATAGCCGCCGCGCAGCAGCGGGTCGAGGAACAGCCGGTTCTGCAGTCCGTCGATCCGGCGGACGGCGTCGGTGTCTTCGGTGTCGTCCGAGTCCGCGACGACCGGGTACAGGTTGAGCGTGATCCCAGACGGGGAGCTGGTGTGCTGCCGGAGCACGTCCATCGCCAGCCCATGCCCCAGCAGCAGGTGATGCGCCGCGGCTACCGCACCTTCCGGGGACGTCCGGCCAGGCGCGTGGACGCCCGAGCCGTAGCCGAGCATTGCCGCGCACCACGGTTCGTTCAGCGTCGACCAGCTCGCCACGCGGTCGCCGAGCCGCGCTGCGACGGTCTCGGCGTACTCGGCGAACCGGTAAGCCGTGTCACGCGCGGTCCAGCCGCCGCGGTCCTCCAGCGACTGCGGAAGATCCCAGTGATACAGCGTCGCCCAGGGCTGGATGCCCGCCGCCAGCAACTGGTCCACGAGCCGGTCGTAGAACTCCAGCCCGCGCGCCTCCGGCTTGCCGTGCGGCAGGATTCGCGGCCAGGAAAGGGAAAACCGGTACGCGGTGAGTCCGAGCGAGCGCATCAGCTCCACGTCCTCGGCGTAGCGGCGGTAGTGGTCGGCCGCCGGGTCGCCGGTGTCGCCGCCCGCGACCGCGCCCGGTCGTGCGGCGAAGGTGTCCCAGACGGACGCCTCGCGTCCGTCCACTGTGGTCGAACCCTCGACCTGGAAGGCCGCCGTGGCGGCGCCCCAGACGAACGCGTCCGGGAACGCGAGCACGTCGGGGATCGGCTGTGCGGACATGGTCACCCTTTCACGGCGCCTTGCATGATCCCGGCCACGATCTGGCGGCCGAGCAGGAGAAAGACGATGAGGATCGGAATCGTGGCCAGCGTGGTGCCGGCGAGCACCAGCGAGTAGTCGACGTAGTAGCCGCTCTGCAGTTTCTCCAGCGCCACCTGGACGGTCGGATTGCCCGCGTCGAGCACCACCAGCGGCCACAGGAAATCGTTCCAGGACGTCATGAACGTGAACATGGCGAGGATCGCGGCGGCTGGGCGGACGGCGGGAAGGCACACGTTCCAGAAGACCCGGATCATGCTGCACCCGTCCACGCGCGCGGCTTCGATCAGCTCGTACGGCAAAGCGTCCACTGTGTACTGTCGCATCCAGAACACGCCGAACGCGGTGACCAGATTCGGCACGATCACCGACTGCAGTCCGCCCGCCCAGCCGAGTTTCGACATCGCGATGAACAGCGGGATGATGCCGAGCTGGGTCGGCACCGCGAGCGTCACCACGATGAACACGAACAAGCCGTTGCGGCCGCGGAAGCGCAGTTTGGCGAAGGCGAATCCGGCGAGCGACGAGAACAGCACCGTGGTGAGCGTGACCGTGCCGGACACGAGGACGCTGTTGCCGAGCGCCCGCCAGAACGGCACGGTGTCGAAAACCCGGGCCGCGTTGGCGAAGAAGTTGCCGCCGGGCAGCAGCGGAGGGATCCGTTCGGTGAGCATTCCGTTGTCGCGGCTGGCCACGAGAAACGACCAGTAGAACGGGAACAGCGAGCCGAGCACGAACACGATCAGCACGCCGTAGGTCGCCTTGCGTGGCTTGCCGAGCTGGGCCGCGCGCGCCCGCAGACTCATTTGGACGCTCATCTACGCCTCCCTGCGAGCCGCCCGGTGACGAAGTAGTTGATCAGCGCGATCACGACGATGATCAGGAAAAGCACCCAGGCGATCGCGGACGCGTATCCGAGATTGAAATTCTCGAAAGCGGTCTGGTACAGATACAGCGTCACGGTCTGGAACTGGTGGGTGGAACCGCCGTTGTTCGACCCGGGCATCGCGTCGAACAGCTTGGGCTCAGTGAAAATCTGCAGCCCGCCGATCGTCGAGGTGATGGTGACGAAGATCAGCGTGGGTTTGAGCAGCGGCAACGTCACGTGGGTGAAGCGGCGTACGGTGCCCGCGCCGTCGATCAGCGCGGCCTCGTGCAATTCCTTCGGAATGGCTTGCATGGCGGCGAGAACGATCAGCGCGTTGTAGCCGGTCCATCGCCAGTTCACCATGATCGCGATGGCGACGTGGCTGGCGAACCGGTTGGCCTGCCAGTCCACTGGGGCCAGTCCGAGTGTCTGGAGCACGCCGTTGACGAGCCCGTACCGCGGGCCGAACAGGTTGGCGAAAATGATCCCGAGCGCCACCAGGCTTGCCGCGTAGGGAAGCAGAATGCCGACCCGCCAGCTGGTCGCGCCGCGCAACCGCAGCGTGAGCACCGCGGCGAGCAGCACCGCGATGATCAGCTGAGGCACGCTGGACAACAGGAAGATGCTGACCGTGTTTTCCAGCGCGTGCCAGAACTGCGTGTCCGAGAACAGTTCCTTGAAGTTGTCGAGTCCGATGAAGTCCGGGTTGTCGTCTCCGGCTTTCCAGGAAAACAACGACACGTACGCGGTGTACAGCAACGGGAACATGCCCACGATGGCGAACACGATGAAGAACGGCGCCACATAGAGATACGGCGAGACTTTGACATCCCAGCGAGCCAGCCGGTCCCGCAGGCCGGGCCGCGCCGCAGCGTGCTGCCGCGTCGTGGCCCGGCGTTCCGGAGCGGTCTTGTCGGTGACAGTCATCGTCAGCGGGTGAGTTTCTTCGCGCCGTCGACCAGCCGCTGCCAGCTGTCCGCGGCCGAAGCGCCCTGTTCGACCGACTGCAGGGCCGGGCTGGAGACGTTTTCCTGGATCTGGCCGTCGTTCGGGCCCTTGTACTGCGGCTTCGACACCTTCTTCGCCTGCTCGGCAAACAATTCGCCGATCTTCGCGCCGCCGAAGTACGCGTCGGTCGCGTTCAACAGCTGCGGGCTCTCCAGTGCCTTCGCCTGGCTCGGGAAGTTGCCCTTGGCCTCGAACGCCTTGATTTGCTGCTCCGGCGCGGTGAGCCAGGCGGCGAGTTCAGCGGCCTCGCGCGGGTGTTTGCTCTGCGTCGGCACGGTCAGGTACGAGCCGCCCCAGTTGCCGCCTCCGCCGGGAAAGGCCGCGGTGACCGCCCATTTGCCCGCGTTGTCCGGCCCGGCCTGTTCCTTGATCACCCCGAGCATCCATGCCGGACAAGCCTTCGTGGCGAACGCGCTCTGCTTGAACCCGGAATTCCATTCGTTGCTGAACGCGGTGAGCTTCGCCGATTCGCCTTTCGCGACCGCGTCGGTCACCTTCGCCCAGGCGTCCTTGATGCCCTGGTTGTTTTCCACGGTGAGCTTGTCGCTGGTGTCGAGGTAGCCGACCGGCAGCTGGTTGACCATGGAGTTGAAGTTCTGCGCCGCCGAGTCGAACCACGCTTTGCCAGTTTTGGCGGTGTAATGGGTGCCTGCGGCGAAATAGCTGTCCCAGGTGGCGAACAGCGGCTTCACCGCCTCCGGGTCGCTGGGCAGCCCGGCCGCGGCGAGCAGGTCCTTGCGGTAGCACATGGCGAGCGGGCCGATGTCCGTGCCGTAGCCGATCAGCTTGCCGTTCTTGTCTTTGCCCGCGTCGTATTTCCACGAAAGCCAGCGGTCCGGCTGAACGCTCGACGGCCCGATCTTGCTCAGGTCGTTGAACTTCGAGGACTTGCTGAGGATGTCCGACAGGTGGCCTTCCTCGACGGCCTGCACGTCGGCGAGGCCGGAGCCGGCGGCGAGCTTAGTCATCATGTCCTGGGCGTATGGGCCGCCCTGCCCGGTTTTGCGGTGGGTGATCTTGATGTTCGGGTGCAGCCGCTCGTACTCCGGGATCAGCGCCTCGTAGCCGAACTCCGTGAACGTCGCGAGCGTCAGCTCCACATGCTCGTTCGGCCCGGCCGCCGCGGGCACATCTCCGTCGCCGCCGCCGCAGGCCGCGGCGCTCACCGCGGTCATCGTGATGCCCAGTGCCAGCACCAGGCCCTTCCGGAACGTTGTCACCGTCGTCAACCCCTTGGAAGTCATTCTGGGAGCGCTCCCAGATGCCGCACGAGTGTGTTGCAGGTAACGAGGGATGTCAAGGCCGGAGTCTCCGGGAGCGCTCCCGGTCGGCCGCCGTTAAGCTGGCCCGACCGACAGTCAGGGGGTGGGCGAAGTGGCGCCTCGGTCCGAGGACGAGCGGCCGACGCTGGAGGACGTCGCGGCGTTCGCCGGGGTTTCGCGGTCCACCGCGTCGCGCGCGTTGAACGACGACGCGTACGTCAGCGCGCGCTCGCGCGAGAAGGTGCTGGCCGCGGCGCGGGACCTCGGGTATTCGCCGAATCAGGCCGCGCGCTCGCTCGTCACCCGGCGGACCGGCGCGATCGCGGTCGTGCTGTCGGAGCCGGAAGCGCGGCTGCTCGACGACCCGTACCGGACCGCGGTGATGCGCGCGGGCTACCGGGAACTGGCCGACGTCGGCTGCCAGATGGTGCTGCTCTTCAGCGACACCCGCGAAGATCTCGGCCGCACCGTGCGGTTTCTGGAGGGCGGGCACGTCGACGGCGTCCTCGTCTTCGCTCCGCATCGCGCCGATCCGCTGCCGCGGGCGTTGCGGCTGCTGAAGCTGCCCACCGTGTTCGGCGGGCAGGCCGCTGATCTGCGCCGGGGCGTGCACCTGGTGGACTTCGACAACGAGGGCGGTGCCCGGCAAGCGGTGACGCACCTGGTGGAATCCGGCCGCCGACGGATCGCGACCATCGCGGGCCCGCAGGACCAGGGCGCGCCGATCGACCGGCTCGCCGGCTGGCGCAAGACGCTCGTGGACGCCGGGATCGACCCGGTCGGGTTGTCCGAGGAGGCCGACTTCACGCTGGCCGGAGGCGCGAAGGCGATGGCCGCACTGCTGGAGCGGGTACCGGATCTCGATGCGGTGTTCGTCGGCAGCGACATGATGGCGGTCGGCGCGCTGCGCACGCTGTCGGACGCTGGACGCGACGTGCCCGGCGACGTCGCGGTGGTCAGCTTCGACGACAACGCCGCGCTGGCCCCGGCCATGACGCCACCGTTGACCTCGGTGCACCAGGATCCGCGCGAACAGGTCCACGCGATGGTCTCGACGCTGATGCGGCTGCTGGACGGCGAGGACGTCGCGCCGGGCGCGCAGATCTTGCCGGTTTCGCTGGTCGTCCGCGAGTCCAGCTAGCCCGGCTCTTCCGGGACCCCTCCCAGCCGCCTCGCCTTACCTTCCCCGGCATGGGAGCGAACGAGGGGCGCGGCCGGGCCGCCGCGGCGCGGGTGCGGGAGGTGGCGACGCCCGAGCTGTACCGCCGCAATCCCTTCCGGATCGTCGGGCTCACCGCGACCGCGACGCGGCGGGAGGTGCGGGAACGGCGCCTTCGAGTCCTAGGGGTGCTCGAAGTCGGCGGCGCGACACCGGACGGGGTGCCCGCGGACGCGACCGTCGACGAGGTGCGGGCGGCCTTCGACGCGCTCGGCAACGCCGAACACCGGCTCGTCGACGAAGTCTTCTGGACCTGGGGCCTGCCCACCGACTGCGGGTGTCCGCTCCAACTGCACCAGAAGCACGACAACGCGGTCGCCGCCTACGCGGCAGCCCTCGACGCGGAAGCCGACCGCACCGACGACCACCCCACTCCATTGTGGACCGAAGCCGGTCGGTGCTGGGGAGCGGTCCTGCGGAGCGAATCGTTCTGGCGGCATCTGAATCACCGCGTCGAAAAGCTGGGCGACCGGCGGCTGGACGAATCCACTGTGGATGGGATGCGGCTCGCCTTGCCGGACGCTTTGCTCGCGCCGTTGATCGAAGTGGCTGCCCGGTCGGCGGAGCCGCGGCGGTTCACCGGGTATCTCGCGGTGTTCGGGGCTGATCGGCATGCCGTCGAGGACGCGCGTGCGGCTATTGCCGACGGGACGTATCGGCGGGCCGAGTCGTTGCTCAAGGATTTGCGCGGCGAGCTGGACGGGAACCGGGCCGAGGCCGCCGCTTGGCGGGCTGTCGAGGAGACCCAGCCATTGTTCGACCGGCTCGAAGAGGTCGTGCCGAGGGCGGAATTCCGGCGTACGGCGTCGCTTTCGGAGTCGATCGCAGTGGTGGCGAACAATATCGGGGTCGCGCTGGCGGACGCGGGAGGCGGGACGGGGCTGGTGCGGGAGGTGTTCGCGGTCGCTCGGCGGTGCAGCCGCGATCCGGAGACGTTGGAAGCTGTGGCGCGCAACGAGATCGCTGCCACGGCGTACGTGCCCAGCCGTCCTCCGGAGCGGGAGCCGTCGGCGGCCCGGATCGCCGGCGCGTTGCTGCACGCGGTGGCGGCGGCGGTGTTCCTGGTCCTGAAGCTTCCGCAGGACGCGATTTTGGCCTTCGTCTTTCCCGGCGCGGTTGCCGGGGCGTTGATGAATTGCTTTGTGGCGGCTCGGCCTTGGACGACCTCGGGGCGGTATCCGGCCCTGCTGGGGCTGGACTTGGGGGTTTATCCGGTGCTCAGTCTGATTGAGGTGCCGCAGTGGCTTGCCGTTGTCGTGGCGGTGGTGCTGGTGTACGTCGCCCCGTTCGTTCGGGTGCAGAGGGGCTTGTGATGCGAGACCGGCGGGGCGAAGAAGCGCGGCAACGCAAGCAGCACAAGGAATTCCGGATCGCTGAACCTGGCCTGCGCGAGGAGGAGCGCGCTCGGCTTCGTGACGCGCTGGAACAGCTCTCCGCGGTGTTGACCGATAAGGACAGTGCGTCGCCACTGTCCGAATCGGACTTGGCGGAGGCGGCGACGGCGTTGTGGCGGGCGCGCCGCAAGCTCGCCGGGGTCGAGGACCGGGTCGCGCGGCAGGCGGGCCGGTTCCTCAGCGCGAGCCAGGACGCGCTCGACGCGGCGGGGGTGCTGGTGCAGGACCACGACCGGATTCCCTTCGGCTCGGGGATGGCGCTCGAGGTGCTGCTGTTCCAGGACGAACCGGACCTGGACGTCGAGCGGGTGGTGGAAACCGTGCGGCCGTCGATTTACCTGACCGGCCGCCGGATCCAGATGGGACAGGTCATCGTCGGGCGCCCGGCCGCCCGGGGGAACGGGGAAGCGGATGCGTGACACGATCGATTTCGGGATCGACCTCGGCACCACGAACAGCGCGATCGCGGTGCTGGAGGACGGTGCGGTGGCGGTGATCAAGAACAACGCGCAGATGGATTACACGCCGTCCGCGGTCTGGAGCCGCCGGCGCGGCGTGCTCGAAGTCGGCGCCGGAGCACGGCGAAGGCTTGAGGACGATCCGGAAAGCGTGCAGATCGAATTCAAGCAGGCCATGGGATTGCCGGACGCGCGCCGCGAATTCCCGAAGGCCGGGTTCAGCATGACGCCGGTGGAACTGTCCGCGGAAGTGCTGCGGTCGCTGCGAAGTTCCGTCGTTCCACGGGAAATGCCGGATGCGGCGGTGATCACCGTGCCCGCGGCGTTCCTGCTCAACCAGACCGAGGCGACGCAGGAAGCCGCGAAACTGGCCGGGTTCACCGGGAATTGCCCGCTGCTGCAGGAACCGACGGCGGCGGCGTTCGCGTTCGGCTTCCAGAACGAAAGCAAAGGCGCGCACTGGATGGTGTTCGACTTCGGCGGCGGAACGTTCGACTCCGCGGTGGTCAGCACTGTCGAAGGGGAATTGAGCGTGCTGCACCACGCGGGCGACACCCACCTCGGCGGCCGGAACATCGACCAGGCCGTACTGGACCAGATACTCGCGCCAGAGGCGGCCCGGCAACTCGGCCTCAGTGATTTCACCCGGGAGAATCCGCGTTGGCGGCGGAACTTCGCGCGGCTGCGCAGCGCCGCCGAGACGGCGAAAATCCAGCTCTCCCAAGCGGAACAGACCCAGGTGATGCTCGACCTCGACCGAGGCGACGGCCAGGAGGAGATGTTCGAGTACGTCGTGCGCCGCGAGGAGGTCGATCAAGCGGCGCGACCGTTTTACCTGCGCGCGGTGCAGTTGTGCCGATCCGCGCTGGAGTCGGCGAATTTGCGTCCGGCGGACATCGACCGGCTGCTGCTGGTCGGCGGTCCGACCCTCGCGCCTGGGTTGCGTGAACTGCTGGCCGATCCGTCGGCCGGTCTCGGCATTCCGCTCGACCACAGCCAGGACCCGAGCACGGTGGTGGCACGCGGTGCGGCCGCCTACGCCGGAACAGTGGCGCGCCCGCGCGCGGTACGCCCGGCAAAGCGCGGGGAATACTCCCTGGAACTGTCCTATCCGGCCACCACAAGCCTGCCGACCCTGCCGGTTTCCGGCCGCTGTTCGACGGACGGCTCAGCCGACTGGTCGCGGTTCCGGATCGCGCTCAGCGCCCCGCAGCGCAGGCCGGTCTACCGAACGTCCGAGGTTTCCCTTTCCGCTGACGGCACTTTCACTGTCGACGTCGTGCTCGACGAGCTGAGCACGAATCGCTTCGAGATCGAATTGCTCGACCCGACCGGCGCGCGCGTTCCAGTACAGCCGGACTCGCTCACGATCACCCACCAGCTCAACGAAATGATGGGCCAGACCGTGGTCAACACAGTCGGCCTGACCGAGGCCGACGGTTCCTTCACTCCGATGCTGATGAAAAACGCGCCGCTGCCGGCCGCGAAGCGGCAGACATTCTTCACCACGGCGACGCTGCAGCGCGGCAACACGTCCTCGGTGATCCGGATCCCGGTCGCGGAAGGCGAACGCCGTCGCGGCGAGCGCAACCAGCAGGTGGGCGTAATCGAGATTCGCGCCAAGGACGTGCGGTTCGATCTGCCGCGCGGCAGCGAAGTTGTGATGACCTTTGAAATGGACGATTCGCGGCAGGTGTCCGTGGTCGCCGAGGTTCCCTTGCTGGACAACGAGTTCGAGGCGGTCATCGACCTTAAACAGCAGCATGTGCCGGACCCGCAGACGCTGCGGCGGCTGCTGAACGAACTGGAGGCGCGCCACGAACAGGTGCGGAGTGAGGTCGTAAGGACGCGTTCGGACCGGGCACGCGGGCTGCTGAACCGGCTGGACGAGCAGGGCAGTGTGGCGGCGGTCCGGGACGAGGTGCGCTCCGGCGGCGCCGACGAGGGGGCCGCGGTCGCCGCGGAACGGCGGATGCGCGACGTGCAGGCCGATCTCGACGACATCGAAGCGGAGCTGCGCGTTCCCGAGGTGCTGGAACGGCTGCGGGACCAGATCGACCACTGCCGCGAGCTGGTCGACCGGGTCGGGGCGGACGAGGACCGGACCGAGTTGGCCGAGATCGAACGCCGGTACGCGGCGATCGCCGAATCGCACGACACCGAGGCGGGCGAGCGGTTGTCCGATCGGGCGCTGGACCTGCAGGTGTTGCTGCTGCGCCGGGACGGTTCGCTGGATCTCGAGGTATTCAACGCGCTGCGGGCGTCGCGCGACACGATGTCCGATCCGGCTCGCGCGCGGGAGCTGATCCGCGAGGGCGAACACGTGGTGGCGACGTCGAACTGGGCCGCGCTGCCGGACGTCAACCGCCGGTTGCGTCGGTTGCTTCCGAATGACCGGCCGGGTCAGCCGGGCGGCGGCATTCTTCGCGGGGAGCGCGAATGAGCGGGCTTTCTCAGGCGCTGGAACGGGAACTCGTCCTCGCCGAAGGTGCCGACCTCGCCCGTCGCGGCGATTACGAAGCGGCCGTCGCACTTCTGGAGCCAGACTCAGCGGGCGACCCCGCCCGGCTCGATCTACTGGCGCGCGTGCACGCGCAAACCGGCGATCTCGCCGCGGCTGATGCGGCCTGGGCGGCTGTGCTTGCCTTGCAGCCGGACAATTCCGCGGCGGAGGCAGGACGCCGGGTGATCGCGAAAGTCCATTCCGGACGGTTACGGCACCGGCCGATCCGCCGGTATCTGCTGACTGCCGGGGCCGTGGTCCTGATCGGCGGCGCGATCGCGGGCGGGGTGGTCATGACGACGCGTCAGCCGCCTCCTGCTCCGGTGGCCATGGCGGCCAAGTCCGATGACGGTCTCCGCGCTGAGGTGGATCGCCTGCACGGCGAGGAATCCCGCGATGCCGCTGCGGCTGAGGAACGACAGGAGCGCCTGAACCAGTTGGCGAAGTCTTTGGCCGCACCGGGAGTTGTTGCGAAGGCGGGAGCCGATGCGGTCACCGTCAGCTTCGACCGCAGTCTGTTCAGTCCTAACGCGACAACTCCGAACGAGGCTGGGCAAACGGCGTTGACAGAATGGGCGAACGTCCTCAAAGGACGATCCGTGCGCGTAACCGTGATCGGCCATGGCGTCGCTGTCCCCGGCGGCCCGTCAAGTGGCGGCTCGACAGTCTCCTTGGCTCGTGCGTCCTCCGCGGCCCGATTGCTGGCCGGAGCGAGCGGATTGCCGTTGACCGCGTTCGCGATCTCGAGCGCGGATCAAGGCGCGACCCCGGCCCGCACAGTCACGCTCGAAGTGCGGCCGACCGACGCATAAACGCCACATACAACGCGCCAGGCACGATCAACCCCAGCAGCCACGAAATGTCCGCACCACCGAGCAGCGGCGCGATCGGCCCAACAAAAATGCCCTCCACGTTGGCGAACGGAATCTGCACCGCGATCCCCAGCACGTAAGCAGTCAGCGCGGGCCAAGCCCATCGGCCATAGCGGCCATTCGGGTCGTAGAGCGCCGCCAGGTCGTACTTCTCCTTGCGCAGCAGGTAAAAGTCGACCAGGTTGATCGAACTCCACGGCGTGAGGAAGTACAGCAGGAAGTCGAGGAAGAGCACGAAGTTCGACAGGAACTGCCCGCGGCCGAGGATGGCGATCACCGCGCCGACCACGCCGACACCCGCGATGTAGCCGATCCGCGTGGCCTGCGAAAGCGCCGCGCGGCGGCCGAAGCCGGTCAGTGCGGTCGCGACGGTCATGTAGCCGCCGTAGATGTTCAGTACGTTCACCGTGAACTTGCCGAGCGCGATAGCCAGCAACAGCGGGATCAACAGTGCTTCGCCACCGAGACCGACGACGTACGCGACTTCGTGGCCCTTGAACGCTTTCCCGGCAATGGCGTACGCCATCGCACCGAAGGACATCGCCCACACCGCGCCGAGCACCGTGCCGCCGTACGTCCACCAGAACGTCGCGCGCACCGAGGTCGCCGACGGCAGGTAGCGCGACGTGTCGGCGACGTACGGGCCGAAAGTGAGCTGCCACGACGCGGTCAGCGAGATCGCCAGCAGGAACTTCGGGAAGTCCAGGTGCGGCGCGGCGAGCACCGCGCCGAGGTCGTGCCCGCTGACCAGCCGGATCGTCAGGTAGAGGAAGACGACCACGGACAGCGCGGACGCGAGCCAGCCGAACCGGTGGATCAGCCGGTACCCGACGATCGCGATCAGCGCCGAGGCGAGTGCGTAGACGGCAATCGCGGCGTCCGTCGGCAGATGCGTGATCTGGGCGACCGCCTGGCCGCCGAGCAGCGAACCGCTCGCGAAATAGCCGAGGTACATCACCACGACGAGCACCAGCGGGAGCGCCGCGCCGTACACGCCGAACTGCGCGCGCGACTGGATCATCTGCGGGATGCCGAGCTTCGGCCCCTGCGCGGCGTGCAGCGCCATCGGAACGCCGCCGAGCGCGTTGCCGAGCACGACCGCGACGATCGCCCACAGCGGATGCACGCCGACCAGCACCGTCAGCGCGCCGGTGACCGCCGAGGTGATCTGCGTGTTCGCGGCGAACCACAGGGTGAACAGGCTGCGCGGGTGCCCGTGCCGCTCGGACTCGGGCACCGGGTCGATCGAGCGTCGCTCCAATGTGGCCGCCACGTGCCCTCCCGCGGATCTTCGGTGAATGCGCTGGACGAACTCAACGTCAGCGCGGGCCTGCCGGCCAAGTAGCCGCCGGATGATTCTGTCTCGGATCCCAGACCCTGACTAGCTGTCAGCGCCTGGCAGCGGACTGCCAGCGGAGTGTGCGGCCGGTGCCAGCCGACGCCGCCACTCTTCAGCGGTCACCAGCTCACAGGGGAGAACAATGCAGACTCCAGTCACCATCATCGGCGCCGGCCTCGGCGGACTGACCCTCGCCCGGGTCCTGTACCTGCACGGGATCCCGGCCACGGTCTACGAGGCCGAGTCGTCGCCGATGTCGCGGTCCCAGGGCGGACTGCTCGACATTCACGATTACAACGGCCAGATCGCCGTCGAGGCCGCCGGTCTCATGGACGAGTTCCGCGAACTGATCCTCGAAGGCCGCCAGCAGATGCGGATCATCGACCCCGACGGCACCGTCCTGCTGGACCATCCCGACGACGGCACCGGCGGCCGTCCTGAACTGCTGCGCGGCGAGCTCCGGCAGATGCTGCTCGACTCGCTCCCGGACGGCACCGTCCAGTGGGGCAGGAAGGTCAGCAACGTCCGCACGGTCGCCGACGGACATGAGGTTGCCTTCGCCGACGGCGGTTCGGTCGTCGCGAAGCTGCTGGTCGGCGCGGACGGCGCGTGGTCGCGGGTGCGGCCGCTGCTGTCCGACGCAGTGCCGGAGTACATGGGCCTCGCGTTCGTCGAGACGTACCTCTACGACGCCGAAACCCGGCACCCGGCGGCCGCGAAGGTCGTGGGCGGCGGCGGAATGGGCGCGCCGGGGCCGGACCGGCGCATCATGGTGCACCGCGAACGCGACGCGCTGCACACCTACGCGATGCTGAACAAACCGCAGGAATGGTTCGACGCACTCGAAGGCCTCGACACCCCGGCCGCTCTCGCCCGGATCGAGGCCGAGTTCGACGGCTGGGCCCCGGAACTCCGCGAGCTGATCTCCGGCGGCGACACCGCGCCGATCCTGCGCCGGCACTATCGGCTGCCGGGCGTGCACCGGTGGGAGCGGACCCCGGGCGTGACGCTGATCGGCGACGCGGCCCACCTGCAGGGCCCGAACGGGGAAGGCGCGAACCTGGCCATGCTCGACGGCTCCGACCTCGCCGAACTGCTCGCCGCGCATCCGGGCGACGTCGAGACCGCGCTGACCCTGCACGAGGAACGGATGTTCGCGCGCAGCGAGGAGGTCGCCGCTGAGTCCGCGGAGATGGTCAAGCGGATCACCGCCGACCACGGGAAGGATACGGCGAAGGTGGTGGCCGAGGGGTTCCGGCGGATGCTCGCGAAGAAGCGGGAACCGGCGGAGCGGGTCAGCTGAGACTGCGCCGGGCACGCGGTGAAAGTCCGTGAGGGGAACCCTGAGGGACTCTGATTCCCTCAGAGGGTGTTGTGGAACCTGGTGTTCGGTTCGGTGTGTCGGCTGTGGTAGCGGCGTGGCGATGGTGATCATCGGGTCGGGTGTGCGTCT
>NZ_JBHZAG010000101.1:0-32014 GCF_042754125.1 Amycolatopsis sp. NPDC059235 | reverse complement strand
GTGTTTGTCAAGGCGGGAAAGATGCCTTGACAAACACCCCCGCGCCGCGTTTTGGCTTCGTATCGGGGTGCGGGGGAGTGTGGCTGCCTTGGGTGGGTGCATCGGCTGCGGTTGGGTGAAAGTTCGTGAGGGGAACCCTGAGGGACTCTGAGTCCCTCAGGGTTCCCCTCACGGAATGTGGTGCGGGTTATTCGGTTTCTGCCATGGCTTCTGCGAATTGGGCTGCGTAGAGGCGGGAGTAGGCGCCGCCTGCGTTGATGAGCGTTTCGTGGTTTCCTTGTTCCACGATGTTGCCGTTTTCCATCACCAGGATTACGTCTGCGTCCCGGATGGTGGAGAGGCGGTGGGCGATCACGAAGCTCGTGCGGCCGGTGCGCAGGGAGTTCATCGCGTGCTGGATCAGGACTTCAGTGCGAGTGTCCACCGAGCTGGTCGCTTCGTCCAGGATCAGGATCGCTGGCTTGGCCAGGAAGGCTCGGGCGACTGTGATCAGCTGTTTCTCGCCTGCGCTGACCGTGCCGCCTTCGTCGTCCAGGACGGTGTCGTAGCCGTCTGGGAGGGTGCGGACGAAGCGGTCCACGTAGGTTGCCTTCGCGGCTTCGATGACCTGTTCGCGGGTGACGTTGTCCGCGCCGTAGGCGATGTTGTCCGCGATGGTGCCGCCGAACAGCCAGGCGTCCTGCAGGACCATGCCGGTCTTCGACCGCAGTTCTTCGCGGTCCATGGCCTTGATGTCGACGCCGTCCAGGGTGATGCGGCCGCCGTCGATTTCGTAGAACCTCATCAGGAGGTTGACCAGGGTGGTCTTGCCCGCGCCGGTCGGGCCGACGATGGCGACGGTGTGGCCGGGTTCCACCGACAGCGACAGGTCTTCGATGAGCGGGGTGTCTTCCAGGTACCTGAACGACACGTGCTCGAAATCGACCTGTCCGTGCACGACCTCCGGACGCTGCGGGTGCTCCGGCTCCGGTTCCTGCTCCTTGGCGTCCAGCAGCGCGAACACCCGCTCGGCCGAGGCCACGCCGGACTGCAGGAGGTTCGCCATGCTCGCGATCTGCGTGACCGGCTGGCTGAACTGGCGCGAGTATTGGATGAACGCCTGCACGTCGCCCAGCGTCAACGTGCCCGAGGCGACTCGCAGCGCACCGACGACGGCGACCAGGACGTAGCTCAGGTTGCCGATGAACATCATGACCGGCTGGATCGTGCCGGAAATGAACGCTGCCTTGAAGCTCGCCTCGTACAGCGCCTCGTTCTGCTGCCGGAACAGCTCTTCGGCCTCCTTGCGGCGGCCGAAGACGTGCACCAGCGAATGGCCGGTGTACATCTCCTCGATGTGCGCGTTCAGCTTTCCGGTCGTGCCCCACTGCCGGATGAACTGCGGCTGTGCGCGCTTGCCGACCTTGGCCGCGACGAACACCGACACCGGCACCGTCAGCAGCACGATCACGCCCAGCAGCGGCGAGATGACGAACATCATCACCAGCACGCCCAGCACGGTGAACAGCGACGTGACGATCTGCGACAACGTCTGCTGCAGCGACTGGGCCAGGTTGTCGATGTCGTTGGTGACCCGGCTCAGCACCTCGCCGCGCGGCTGGCGGTCGAAGTAGCGCAGCGGCAGCCGCGCGAATTTCTCCTCGATGTCCTGGCGCAGCCGGAACACCGCGCCCTGCACCAGGTTCGTCGTGAGCCGCGCCTGGATGACGCCCAGGAACGACGCGAAGACGTACAGCGCCAGCACGATCATCAGGACCTGGCCGACCGCGGTGAAGTCGATGCCGTGGCCGGGCATCAGGTCGACGCTGGTGAACATGTCGGCCAGGGTGTTCTCCCCGCGCGCTCGCAGGCCGTCGATCACCTGCTCTTTGGTCGCGCCCAGCGGCAGGTGCCTGCTGGTGATGCCGGCGAAGATGAGGTCCGTCGCGCGGGCGAGCACCTTCGGCCCGACCACGGTCAGCGCGACGCCGATCGCGCCGAGCACCAGCACCCCGGCCAGCGCCGCCCGTTGCGGGCGCAGCAGCCGCAGCAGGCGGGCCAGCGAACCCTTGAAGTCGAGCGCTTTTTCCGCGGGCATGCCGGCGGACATCATCCGGCCGTGCCCGACCGCGGGCGCCTGCGGCCGCGTCTTGTCGCGCGCGACGGCGGCCGGTTCGTCGGCGTCGGGCGCGGTGGAGGTTTTCGTTTCCTCGCTCACGCCGCCTCCTGTTCAGTCAGCTGCGAAAGCACGATTTCCCGATAGGTCTCGTTGGTGTCCATCAGCTCGTGGTGGGTTCCGGTGCCGACGACGCGGCCGTCGTCGAGCACGATGATCCGGTCCGCGCCGCGGATCGTGCTGACCCGCTGCGCGACGATGACGACGGTCGCGTCGCGGGTTTCGTCGGCGAGCGCGCGGCGCAGCGCGGCGTCGGTGGCGTAGTCGAGTGCGCTGAACGAGTCGTCGAACAGGTAGATCTCCGGCCGGTGCACCAGCATCCGGGCGATCGCGATCCGCTGCCGCTGCCCGCCCGAGACGTTCGTGCCGCCCTGGGAGATGGGGGAGTCGAGGCCCTGTTCCATCCGTTCCACGAAATCCTTGCCCTGCGCGACTTCCAGCGCGCGCCACAGTTCTTCGTCGGTGGCGTCCGGATTGCCGTAGCGGAGGTTGCTGGCGACCGTCCCGGCGAACAGGTACGGCTTCTGCGGCACCATGCCGACCACGGACGAGAGCGTCGCCGGATCGAGCCGGCGCACGTCCACGCCGTCCACCCGGACGGAACCCTCGGTGGCGTCCATCAGCCGCGGGATCAGGTTGAGCAGCGTCGTCTTCCCGCTGCCCGTGCTGCCGATGATCGCGGTGGTCTCGCCGGGCCGCGCGAACAGCGAAACGTCTTGCAGCACCGGCTTTTCCGCGCCGGGGTACCGGAATTCCACAGTGGACAGGTCGAGGTGCCCGCGCTCGGCCCCGGCCGCGAGCGGCTCGGCGGGCGGGCGCACGCTCGACTCGGTGTCCAGCACCTCGGTGATCCGCTCGGCGCTGACCTCCGCGCGCGGCACCATCATGAACATGAAGGTGGCCATCATGACCGCCATCAGGATCTGCAGCAGGTAGGCCAGGAACGCGGTGAGCGCGCCGATCTGCATGGCTCCGCTGTCGACCCGCTGGCCGCCGAACCACAGCACGGCGACGCTCGACACGTTCACCACCAGCATCACGGTGGGGAACATCAGCGACATCAGCCTGCCGACCCGCAGCGACACGGTGAACAATTCGTCGTTGGCGCGGCCGAAACGCTCGCGCTCGTGCTTGTCGCGCACGAACGCGCGGATCACCCGGATGCCCATGATCTGCTCGCGCAGCACCTGGTTGATCTTGTCGAGGCGCACCTGCATGAGCCGGAAGGCCGAGCGCATCCGCATGATGATCAGGCCGACCGCGATGCCCAGCACCGGCACGATGACGACGAGCAGCGACGACAGCGGCACGTCCTGCTGCAGCGCGAGCAGGATGCCGCCGACGCACATGATCGGCGCGGACACCATCAGCGTGAAGGTGAGCGCGGCGAGCAGCTGGATCTGCTGGACGTCGTTGGTGGTGCGGGTGATCAGCGACGGCGTGCCGAACTTCCCGATCTCGCGCGCGGAGAAATCCTGCACGCGGTGGAAGACCCCGGCGCGGATGTCGCGGCCGACGGCCGAGGCGACGCGGGAACCGTAGTAGACGGCCCCGATCGACCCGGCGATCTGCACCAGCGTGATCAGCAGCATCACGCCGCCGATCTTCATGATGTAGCCGGTGTCGCCCTTGACGAGACCGCCGTCGATGATGTCGGCGTTGAGCGTGGGCAGGTACAGCGCGGCGATCGTCTGCACCAGTTGCAGCGCGACGACGAGCCACAGCGCGGCCCGGTACGGGCGCAGGTAGCTGCGCAACAGTTTGACCAGCACGGTCGGGTACTCCCCCAAAAGTGAATGGCGTCGGTTCGGGTCTAGCGGGCCGCGCCGGACGCGGCCAGGGCCGGCATCCCGGCGGCGGCCTCCCGCAGGAGGCCGGTGAAGGCCGATACGAACTCCTTGTCGTCGGAGTCCGAATTGAGCCAGGTGTCGAAGGCGATGCGCGAAGCGTTCTGCACAATGCTCGCCATCAGCCGGGCGTGCAACGGATTTGCGTGCTCGCCCGCTCGCTCGGCGATCGCGTCGGCGAGCACGCGCTCGACGGTGGCGTACGCGCGCAGCATCTCGCCGAACAGGCCGCCGTTCTCCATCATCGCCCGCACCCGCCGCACGTCCTCGCGGATCGGGCGGTCGTCCTCGGCGAACCGGGTGATGGAGGCGTTGACGACCGCGTCCCACAGCGGTTCGTCAGCGGGCCGGGCCAGTAGCGCCTCGCGCACGCGCTCCTGCCGTTCGACGATGAACGCGCAGACAGCTTCCTCCTTGCTGGAAAAATAGTTGTTGAAGGTGCGCGGCGAAACGCCCACCTCGTTCGCGATGTCCTCCACCCGGAGTTGCTCGAGCCCCCGCTCGAGCGCGATCCGCAACGCGGCTTCGGCGAGCGCCCTTCGCGCGGCTCGCTTCTTGCGCTCGCGCAGGCCCAGAGGTGCAGTGGAGGTCACCGGGACGAGAGTAGCAGCAAAAGTTGCGCGACGCGAAAAATTATGCGGACCGCGAAAAGTTGCGTTCTCGCAGCGGGACGGCCGGCCGAGGCGGGGGAGGTGCGGACGATGGGGGAGGATCGGGTTGTGCGGGAGCAGGATGTGCCACGGAGGGATCGTCGTAGTCCGCTGTCACCGGCCCGTCACGTCGGCGCACGACCGAGTTCGGAGGTCGATCTGACAGCGCTGTGGCAGCAGTGGTGCGAGCGTCCGTCGTTGGCCCGCCGGATGAAGCACGCTTACCGCGCTATCCCGGCAACGACGCGGAGTATGCCACCGTGCTCGTCCGAATCTCCGGGGCTGTCGGAGCAGCACTCGCTGTGGAATCCCGGCGCCTGGCACCGGCATGACCGCGTGCACCACCCATACGACGGAGGTGCCGACGTCCTGCTGCCCACGACCGCGGAACGCGACCTGCTGAAAACCCGGCACTCCGGCTGGCTCTCCGCTCATCCTCTCGGCTGCTGAGCGCTTCGTCCCGCGTGGCTGCCCGAGCTCTGCGGCGACGCGGGCGTAAGAATGGGGACATGTCGGAAGAGGCCCAGGTCGGCGCTCCGCGCACGCGCAATCGCTGGGGAGAGGGCGAGCTGCTGCGCGGGGAGATCCTCGACGCAGCCAGCCGGTTGCTGTCCGAGCTCGGCGGGGAGGACGGGCTGACCATCCGCGGAGTCGCCCGCGCCGCCGGGATCGCGCCGGCTAGCATCTATCAGCACTTCACTGATCGGGCCGCGCTCGTGGCGGGCCTCGCCGAGCACGAATTCGGCCGTCTGCGCGTCGCGATGGAGGCGGCCGAGGCGCGCGTGGATTCCGGCGACGCGGTCGGCCGCGTGCGGGCGATGCTGCACGCCTCCTGCCGGTTCGCGGTCGACAACCCCGGGCACTACCGGCTGATGACGGCCAACGGGCCTCCTCGGACCGAGCCCGGCGCGCGGCGGGTCGGGCCGCTGGCCGACGTGATCGGTCTGCTCGTCGACGGGTTCGCGCGGTGCGCCGAGGCGGGGATCGCGCTCCGGGTGCCCGCGGAGCGAGCCGCCGTGATCGCGTTCGTCGGGGCGCACGGACGCGTCGCCCTCTTCCCGAACTCCGCCGAGCACTCCGGCGCGGACGCCGTGCTGGCGTTCGTCGACGAGTTCTTCTCGCTCGTTTTCGCCTGAAATACCACGACTTCTCCCTTTCTGGGCGGCGACCTCGATCAAGCGGGTGGACAGGGGTGCCCGAGATTCCTAACATGTGTTCAGTAAGTTTCTGAACATTCGTTTGGTAACTCTCCGCAGGGAGGACTCCGATGCCGGAGGTCGTGTCCCCTTACCCGATGGCGCGAGGCGGCTGCCCGTTCGACCCGCCGCCCGAACTCGGCCGCAGGCGCGGCCGCGGATCCAGCAGATCGTCGACGACCTGCTCGCCGGTCCGAAGCCGGTCGATCTGGTGCGGGCGTTCGCGCTTCCGGTTCCTTCGTTGGTGATCTGCGATCTGCTGGGCGTGCCGTACGCGGACCGGGAGTTCTTCCATCAGATCAGCAAAGTGCTGACTTCGAGCGACGTTCCGGCGGCCGAATCGCTTGCCGCGCTGGAGGAACTGCTCGGCTACCTCGAACGGCTGGTGCGGCCATCATGATCGCGTTGGGCACCGCCGCGCTGCTGGAGAACCTGGATCAGTTCGCCGCCGTCCGCGACGGCGACGACGCGCTCGTGGCGAACGCGGTCGAGGAACTGCTGCGCTATCTCACCATCGTCCACAGTGGACGGCGGCGTGTCGCGCGGGAGGATCTGGAAGTCGGCGGGCAGCGGATCCGCGAGGGCGACGACCTGGTCGCCGCGGACGATGCCGCCAACTGCGACCCGGCGCAGTTCCCCGAACCCGACCGGCTCGACGCGACGCGGCAGGCGCGCGGGCATCTCGCCTTCGGCTACGGCGTGCACCAGTGTCTCGGCCAGGCGCTCGCGCGGATCGAACTGCAAGTGGCCTGCCGCGCGCTTTGCCGGCGGATCCCGACGCTGCGGCTCGCGATTCCGCTGCGCGGGGTCAAGTTCAAGCACGACATGGTCGTCTACGGGGTGCGCGAGCTCCCCATGACGTGGTGAATCCGGAAAGGACCGGCATGTTCCACCTCGATCACCTCTGCCTCGGCGTCCCCGACTTGGCCGACGGCGTCCGCCGGGTGCGGGAGGAGACCGGGCTCGCCTGCTACGACGGGGGCGCCTTCGCCGCCGGCATCGCGAACACGATCTTCCCGCTCGGCGAGGACGTCTACCTGGAGGTCGAGGCGGTGACGGCTCCCGCCGCCGAACGGGAGGCGGCGGTCGCCTGGTTCGACCGGGTCGTCGCGGACGGCGACCGGTGGATGTTCTGGAGCTTGCGCGCCGACACCCTCGAAGAGCTGGCCGAGATCGCGCGACGCCTCGGCGGCGAAGTGGCGCGGGTTCCGGGACGCGTTCAGCCCGACGGGACCCAGCGCATCATCACCACCGCGCCCGGCCCTGGCCGAGCGCTCGACTCGTGTTGGCGACGCGGGCTGCCGAACTGGTTCTACCGCGAGGATCCGGCCACCAACCCGGATCGCGGGGCGGCGGAGAACGGCGAGCGCGGGGCGGCGGTGACCGGGCTGGAGATCGGCGCTGATGCTCGGGAACTGAGGGAACACATCGGCGCCGAAACCTTCGACCGGCTGCCGCTGACCGTCGTGTCCGGCCCGCCTGGCGTGCACGCGGTCACAGTGCGCACCGCGACCGGACGCGAGGTCACCCTGCGCCGGGACCCAGCGGATTTGTAGAGATGCATTCACGAGAATGCGGGGAGGATCGACACAAATGATCATCGATGTGCACGCCCATTACTTTCCTGCCGCGTATCGGCCGATGCTGGGAAAACTGGCCGCGAAATCCGGAGCGTCGACCACGGCGAGTTCGGTGCTGGGGGAGCGCAAGACGCTCGCGGTGATGACCGACGAACCCGGAATGATCGAACAGCGGATCGCCATGATGGACGAGGCCGGAGTGGAGCGGCAGATCCTCTCCGCCGCCGGTATCGCGCCTTACGCGGCAGAATCCCGGGTGGCGGTCGAGGCGGCGCGGGTCCTCAACGACAGCTACCGCGAGCTGACCGCTTCGCACCCCGGCCGGTTCTCGTCCTTCGTTTCCCTGCCCTTGCCGCACATCGACGCGGCACTCGAGGAAATGCGGCGCGGGCTGGACGAACTGGGCATGGCCGGCGTGACCATGAACTGTTCGGTGTTCAACCGCTCGGCAGCGGAAGAGGAATTCGAACCGCTGTACGAGGAGATGAACGCGCGCGGCACGACTCTGTTCTTTCATCCGGCTCAAAACGGCATCTGTTCGCCGTTCATCAACGACTACGGCTTCACCGCGGCAGCCGGTGCGTCCCTTGAGGACACTGCCCTCGTCCTCCATCTGATCAAGCGGAACATCCCGGTGCGGTATCCGGACATCAAGATCGTCATCCCGCACCTGGGCGGCATGATCCCGATGCAGCTGGCGAGGCTCGACGGCCAGGCGAACACGCCGGATCTGCTCAGCCCGCCCAGCGTGATGGCCCGCAGCCTGTACTACGACACTGTCGGATGGGGTTCGCAAGCCGCCCTCCGGTGCGCCTGCGAAGCCTTCGGCGCCGACCGCCTCCTGCCCGGCAGCGACTTCCCGATTCTGCTGTCGGTCGAGTCCTACCGGCGGACGTTCGAGTACATCAAGGAATCCCGCTTGGCCGCCGAGGAGATCGAGGCGATCCTCCATCGCAATGCGCGGGCTCTCTTCGACTTCGACATGGTGCCGCGGTGACGACCCGCAGTCACACGGGCCTAACTGCTGCATCTGCTCCGGCACCGGCGGCTGACGATGGATCTGCGGCAGCCGCTGGGCGACGGGACGCCGGCCGGGGTGGCCGGGTGACGGGCCGAGTGGATCTGGCACCGGAGGCAGTCGCGTCGGCCATCGACCCTGCGACAGCCTCGACCTCGCATGCGCTGGCCGGCGGGGATGTGGCGACAGGCAACGTCGGGGGTCTGGTCTAGAGGTTGAGCCCGGACTCCAGGTGCGCCAGTGACCTGTCGATCTCGGCCGGGCCGTCCATGGCGGGGTCTTGGGCCCAGCGCATCCACGTCATGGCTACGACCCCGAGAACCGCACCCATGACGTTCCGTATCCGGGGATCGTCGGGTCGGCACCCGGCCCTGGCGGCCAGGATCTCGCCGATCTGCCGGATCAAGCCGGGGCTCTTGCGCAGGTTGGCCGCCACCAGTTCGGGAACGGTCGCCGCGAACACCTCCCGCGCGTGCCCGGCGGCGATCTCTTCCGCGGAAAGGCCGGCGAACGCGGTGCGGAACGCGCCGCGCAGCGCACTGACCGGCGCCGCGGCAGGCGGTTGCGCCTTCAGCGCCTCGATCAGCGGCGGGAAGCGGTCCAGCGTGACCAAATCTTCCTTCGTCGGGAAGTAGCGGAAGAACGTGGCGCGCGAGACCTCGGCGGCCTCGGCGATCTGCTCGATCGTGGTGGCGCTGTAGCCGCGTTCGCGGAAAAGCCGGAATGCCTCCCGGAGGATCGACTCCCGGGTCTTGACCTTCTTGCGTTCACGCAGCCCGCTCATTCAGTGATCATACTTGACGCACAAATGATACTGCAGTCTCATAAGAGACTCGACTATCGATATGGAGTGTGTCCGTTGAACGATCACCACCGTGACAACCCGGTCGCCTTGCCCGCCTCGCGCACTCCCGGCTGCCCGTTCGACCCACCCCCACAGCTGACAGAGCTGGCGCGGCAGCGCGAGCCGCTGATCCGCCTCGCCTTCCCGGACGGGCACGTGGGGTGGCTGGTGACCGGCTACGAGGCCGCGCGCGCTGTGCTGTCGGACGACCGCTTCACCATCCGGCCCGAGCTGCGGCACTCTGCGCTGCCCCGTCCGAACGTCCGCCCCGGCGGCCATGACAAGCCTCCCGCGCCCGGCTGGTTCGCCAGCATGGACCGGCCCGAGCACACCCGCTACCGGCGCCTGCTCACCGGCCGGTTCACCGTTCGCCGGATGAAAGCCCTCGAACCGCGCATCGTGCAGATCGCCTCCGATCGCCTGGACGCGATGGCCGAGGCCGGTCCGCCGGCGGACCTCGTGCCGGCCTTCGCGCTCCCGGTCCCGTCCCTGGTGATCTGCGAACTGCTCGGCGTTCCCTATCGCGACCACGCGTTCTTCGAGGAACAGACCACGGTGGTCGCCAGCCTGGACAGCACAGTGGAACAGGCCATGGAAGCTATGGGGAATCTTTCTCGCTACCTGAGCGAGTTGGTGCGGCACAAGCGAACCACGCCCGCCGACGACCTGCTGGGCGGCCTGATCGTCGAGACCGGCCTGAGCGATGAGGAACTGACCAACATCGGCTTGCAGCTGCTGGTCGCCGGACACGAGACCACCGCGCACATGCTCGCCCTGGGCACATTCGCGCTGCTGCAACACCCCCAGCAGCTTGCCGGCTCCGCACTGGACGAAACCGCGGTCGAGGAACTGATGCGCTACCTGACCATCGTCCACCTGGGCGCACCCAACCGCGCCGCGCTGGAGGATGTCGACCTAGCGGGCCAGCTCATCCGCAAGGGCGAAACCGTGGTCCTGGGGTTGCCCGCGATCAACCGGGACCCCAGGCAGTTCGCCGACCCTGACATCCTGCGGCTCGACCGCGCCAATGCCAAGCACCATCTGGGTTTCGGGCACGGTGTGCACCAGTGCCTTGGCCAACAACTCGCCCGGATCGAGATGCGCATCGCCTATCGCGCGCTGTTCGAACGCTTCCCGACCCTGCGCCTGGCTGTCCCGGCCGAGGAAATCCCGATGCGGGAGTCTTCAGCCGTCTACGGGACGTGGCGGCTCCCCGTCACCTGGGACCGGAACTGACATCCAGACCACCGCCCGGAGTCGTTGACCGACAGCCCGATGACGGTGAGCAAGGCGGCCAGGAAGACACCGTCGACCGATTTGCCCAGCCAGGCGAACGCGCCGACAACCACAACTCGTACGGCCTGGCGGGCCGGACGCTATGAGTGAGCACAACGAAGCCCCCGATGGAGCCACATGCCAACTGTCGCCTGTCGTCACACCGCGGTCGGCCGCCCCACGACCAGCGGCAACTGTGCCAGGATGAACACATGTTCGATGGACTGCGCACGATCGTGTACCCGGCCGACGACCTGGCGGCGGCCAAGGAATGGTGGACCCGCGTGCTCGGGGTGCCGCCGTACTTCGACGAGCCGTTCTACGTCGGCTACAGCGTGCACGGCTACGAGCTTGCCCTCGACCCGAACGGCCGCGCGGAGAACGGCGACGGGCCGGTCACGTACTGGGGAGTGTCCAATGTGGAAGCGGCGGTGGCGAAGCTGGTCGGGGAGGGGGCGGCCGAGCACTCGGCGGTGACCGACTTCGGCGGCGGGATCCGGACCGCGCTGGTGCGCTCGCCGGACGGGAATCTGGTCGGGGTGATCGAGAACCCGCATTTCCCGGGGACCCCGGCCTGACGAGCACGCGGCCGTAAGGGGGCACTGCCGGGGAGCGGTCGCGTACTCGCGGTGGCCGTGCGCAGGCCCCCTACGTGCGCGGACTGTCGGATTCGGACGATCGCGGCTACGGTGGTCACCGAGCGTGAATACGTACCGGCGAACTCGGCGGAGGTGCGCGGCATGCGGTCGATGTGGAAGGGCTCGGTGTCCTTCGGGCTGGTCAGCATCCCGATCCAGCTGTACGCGGCGACCGAGAACAAAAACGTGTCGCTGCGCCAGGTGCACGTCGCCGACGGCGGGCGGATCCAGTACAAGCGGTTCTGCTCGATCGACGGCGAGGAGGTGCCCTACTCCGACATCGCCAAGGGGTACGAGCTGCCCGACGGCGAGATGGTGGTGATCACCGACTCCGACCTCGCCGAACTGCCGCTGCCCACCCAGCGTTCGATCGACGTGCTCGAATTCGTGCCGCTGGAGTCGATCGACCCGATCCGGTTCGACCGCACCTATTACCTGGAGCCGCAGAAGAACGCGGTGAAGCCGTACATCGTGCTGCGCGACGCGCTGCAGAAGGCGAGCCACGTGGCGATCGCGAAGGTCGCGGTGCGCCAGCGGGAGAGCCTGGCGCTGCTGCGCGTCGTGGACGACGTGCTCGTGATGACCACGATGCTGTGGGCCGACGAGGTCCGGGTCCCGGATTTCCCGTTCCTGCACGAGGATCCGCCGCAGGTCCGCCCGCAGGAGGTGACGATGGCGGGTTCGCTGATCGACTCGCTGTCCGAGCCGGTCTTCGAACCGGAGAAATACTCGGACTCCTACCGGGAAGCGCTCGAAGCGATGATCGAGGCGAAGGCGGGCGGCGGCGAGACGGTCGGCGCGCCGAAACAGGGGGAGAAGGCCGAGGTCGTCGACCTGATGGCGGCGCTGGAGGCGAGCGTGTCGGCGGCGAAGAAAACCCGCGGGCCCGCCAAGGAGACGAAGAAAACCGCCGGCGACGGCAAAGCGGCGGCGAAGAAGCCGGCTCGGCGGCCGAAGAGCGCCTGACCGGGGCGGCCGGGGATGTTCCGCGACGCGGAACAGTGAAATTTCACCGCCGCCGTCCGGAAAACGGCGATCGTCACGCCCGGTGAGCGAGCGCGGCGGACTTCACCGGACCGAGTGGGCCGACACGCCGCCGGGTATCCTGCCGCGGCGAGTTTTCCAGTGGTACCAAAGAGGAGTCCGGCCCGGAGCAGCGGAGCCGGGGATTCGAAAACCTGAGCGGAAGGCGGCTGAGCATGGAGTGCGCGTTCTGCACGAGCGGCATCGACCACTGTCACGGAACCCTGGTGGTCCACCCGGACCGCGGGTTCGCCGAGTGCACGGATCCGTCCTGCCTGGACCTCGACCGGGTCCGGCACGGCCTGATCATCGACTGTCACACCCTCGACGCCGGGTGCGCCTGCACCGGAGCGGCGAAACCCCTGCTGCGGCACGCTTCCTGACCGCCGGCCGCACCGGGCCGACCGGCCCGCGCGGCCCCGGCGCCGGTACCCGATCGGGTACCGGGCCGTGTACAAGCTGCTTGGCAGTGTGCTAACACTACCGGGGGTCCTTCGGCTCTCCCTCCCCCTCGGAGCCGGAGGACCCCTTTCAGCTTCGGCGCGCCGAACCCGCGCGATCTCCGTCGCGGAACGGCCGGAACCACGCGCATCCGGCGCGGACCCCGCTTCGCCCCGCAGAATCCGGCGCATCCGGCGCTCCCGGCCTCAGTAGCGGTAGTGGTCCAGTTTGTACGGACCGTCCACGTCCACGCCGATGTACTCCGCCTGCTCCTTGCTGAGCTTCGTCAGCCGGACGCCGAGCGCGTCCAGGTGCAGCCGCGCGACCTTCTCGTCCAGGTGCTTCGGCAGCCGGTACACGTCGTTCGCGTAGTCGCCCGGCTTGGTGAACAGCTCGATCTGCGCGAGCACCTGGTTCGCGAACGAAGCGGACATCACGAACGACGGGTGCCCGGTCGCGTTGCCGAGGTTCATCAGCCTGCCCTCGGACAGTACGATGATCGCGTGCCCGTCCGGGAACCGCCACGTGTGCACCTGCGGTTTGACCTCGGTCTTGACGATGCCCGGGACCTTCGCCAGCCCGGCCATGTCGATTTCGTTGTCGAAGTGGCCGACGTTCGCCACGATCGCCTGGTGCTTCATCCGCCCCATCTGCGCGGCGGAGATGATGCCGAAGTTGCCGGTGGTGGTGAGGAAGAGGTCGGCGCGCTCCACGACGTCGTCGAGTTCCACCACGTCGAGCCCGTCCATCGCGGCCTGCAGCGCGCAGATCGGGTCGACCTCGGTCACCACGACGCGCGCGCCCTGTCCGCGCAGCGCCTCGACCGCGCCCTTGCCGACGTCGCCGTACCCGCACACGACGGCGTACTTTCCGCCGATCATCACGTCCGTGCCGCGGTTGAGGCCGTCCGGGAGCGAATGGCGGATTCCGTACTTGTTGTCGAATTTCGACTTGGTGACCGAATCGTTGACGTTCATCGCCGGGAACAGCAGTTCGCCGTTGGCCGCGAGCTGGTAAAGCCGGTTCACGCCGGCCGTGGTCTCCTCGGTGACGCCGCGCATCGCTCCGGCGATCCGGGTGAACCGCCGCGGCTCCTCGGCCAGGCTGGCGGCCAGGGTGCGCAGCAGGATCCGGTAGTCCTCCGGGTCGTCCTCGTGCGCGGCGGGCACCGCGCCCGCCTTCTCGAACTCGGCTCCCTTGTGGACGAGCAGGGTCGCGTCGCCGCCGTCGTCGAGGATCATGTTCGGCAGGTCGCCGCCGGGGAAGCGGAACAGTTGGTCGGTGCACCACCAGTATTCGTCGAGGGTTTCGCCCTTCCACGCGAAGACCGCGGTGCCCTGAGGGTGCTCCGGAGTCCCGTTCCGGCCGACGACGACGGCCGCGGCCGCTTCGTCCTGGGTGGAGAAGATGTTGCAGGACACCCAGCGCACCTCGGCGCCGAGCGCGACGAGCGTTTCGATCAGCACCGCGGTCTGCACGGTCATGTGCAGCGAGCCGGCGATGCGCGCGCCCTTGAGCGGCTGGGATTCCGCGAATTCGCGGCGGATGGCCATCAGGCCGGGCATCTCGTGCTCGGCGAGGTCGAGCTGGATGCGTCCGGCCGCGGCGAGCGACAGGTCGGCGACCGCGAACTCCAGGCCGTCGACGGTGCGCGGGGTGGGCGACATTTTCCGGTCCTTTCAAGGTTTTTCGGGCAGAATCGGTCGCGGACGCCTTGCTGGCGCCCGAAGAGGGAGGCGCGCGCGGTGCGGATCAGGCCAGAATGACGGCATGACAGAGCGCGCGTTGAGTTTTGGGTCGGTGGCCGCGGCGTACGAGCGGTTCCGCCTGGGGTATCCCGCCGAACTAGTCGAGAAGGTGCTGGACTACACGGGCACGCCGGTGGGCGAGGCGCTCGAAATCGGGGCCGGGACAGGGAAAATGACCCGGCTGTTCGCGGCGCGGGGGATCGCGGTCACCGCGACCGACCCGGATCCGGCGATGCTCGCCGAACTGCGCGAACACGTGTCCGCCGAAACTCGCGTGGGCGCGCTGGAAGACCTGCGGCCGGACCGGCAGTACGGACTGGTGTACTCGGCCTCGGCGCTGCACTGGACGGACCCGGCCGGGCGGTGGCCGCGCATCGCCGCCCTGCTCGCTCCGGGCGGGGTGTTCGCGTCGTTCGGCGGACCCGTCGAACCGGCGGATCCCGCGGTGCGGAAAGCGATCGACGAGGCTCAGGCACCGTTTCTGGAGAGCGCGCAGATCCCGTCGCCGGACGGCACGCCGCCGGAGAACGAACTCCAGTGGCCGGGCACCGAACTCGAGCAGTCGGAGTTGTTCGCCGACGTCCGGCAGGTCGTCGTCCAGCAGCGCGCGACGCTGAGCGCGGACGACCTCATCGGACTGCTTTCCACCGTCTCGGCGTACCTGGTACTGCCGATTTCGGTGCGGGAGCAGGTTTTCCAGCGGATCCGGCGAGTGTTGCCGGACACGGTCGAACTGGTCTCCGACCACACGGCGCACCTCGCACGACGGTGCTGACCGGGCCGGAATCGCCAATGGCACGCGGCACCTCCTGAACCAGGAGGCGCCCTTCGCTCGTACTCTCGCGGGCCGAGCGTGGCGGGGAAACCCCGTCGCAGCGCCTCTCGGCCCCGAGCCGCGCCCCGGCGGGCGCGTGGGTTCCACCTTGGCAAGCCCGGCGCGGGGCTGTCAAGCGCGCGGGAACTCCGCGCGGACGCCGAGCAGCCGCACCGGTTTGCCGAAACTGAAGCGGCCCAACAGGTCCTGCGCCGCCGCGGCGAGCACCGCCGGATCCGACGACGGTGCGGGCAGCGTCACGCTGTGGGTGTGCGTGAGGAACGGCGCGAACCGCACCTTGACCGCGACGCGCGCCGCGGGACGTCCCTCGTCCGCGACGTCCTGCGCGACGCGGGCGGCCAGGGTCGCGGTCTCCCGTGCGATGGCCTCGGGGTCGGTGAGGTCTTGCTGGAATGTTGTTTCCCTGCTTCGGGAACGCGCGACGTACGGGGTCGCGCTGACCTCGGCGTCGCTGATGCCGCCGGCCAGCAGGCGGTACCACGGGCCGAGTTTCGGCCCGAACCGCGCGGCGAGCGCGTCCGGATCGGCGGCGGCGAGATCGAGAATGGTGGAATACCCGGCTTCGGTCAGTTTCTTCGCGGTTTTCCGGCCGATTCCCCACAGCGCGTCAGTGGGCCGTTCCGCCATGACGTCCCACCAGTTTTCCTGGGTGAGCCGGTAAATTCCGGCCGGTTTCGCGAAACCGGTGGCAAGCTTGGCGCGAAGCTTGTTGTCGCCGATCCCGACCGAGGACGAAAGCCCGGTTTCTTCCTCGATTCCGCGCCGGATTTCCGCCGCCAGAGCTTCGGGATCGCCGGCGGTCGCGCCGAGGAAGGCTTCGTCCCAGCCGAGCACCTCGACGACCACCGGGAACTCCCGGAGCCGGGCCATGACGCGGTCGGAGACTTCCTGGTAGGCCGGGGCGTCGACGGGGAGGAGGACGGCGTCCGGGCAGCGTTTGACGGCCAGCCGCAGCGGCATGCCGGAGTCGATGCCGAACTCGCGCGCCTCGTAGGACGCGGTGGCCACGACGGCGCGCTCGGCCGGATCGCCGTTCCCGCCGACGATCACCGGCCGCCCCCGCAACTCCGGCCGCCGCGCCACCTCGACGGCGGCGATGAACTGGTCGAGATCGACGTGCAGCACCCACTCGGACACGGAACCAGTGTGCGGTGTGCGGGGCTAGTGGCGCATCCGGAGGCGGCGGGGTGGGGTTGGGTGGCGTTCGGGGTGGGCTGGAGCGGCTGACCGGTGTGCGGGGCGGGCGGCGCATCCGGAGATGCCGGGTTGGGCATGCCCGCGCTAGATGGCATTCCGGACGGGGCGAGCAGTCGGATTGAACTCGATCCGGCCCAGCGCGGTCCCTGCCGGAGCGGCCTTCCGGCCGGATGCCGCGGCGACCGTCGTGCCCGGCTTGGTCAGGAGTTGCCGCAGGACTTGCCGACGCGTCGTTGCGCTGCGGTCCGGGTTGGACGCGGGCCAGCCCGCACCGCGACTGCCCGTAATTCCCGCGGCGAGCGTCAGCCGGTTACCCGCGGTCGCGGCATCCGGCGACGTGCGCCGCCACCCCGCCCGCCGCCGCGAACAGGGAGCACACCGTCAGCACTGGGCTCGACCCGACGAGACCGGCCACCAGGAGGCCGCACGCGGCGACGTCCAACAGGATCGCGAACGCGGTGAGCAGCGCGGCGGAGCGGGCCGGTTTGCCGCGGCGCAGGGCGGCGGCCAGTTCCGGGTCGCTGGTTTCGAACCAGCGCTCGATCTTGTCCAGCTCGACGCGTTCGTGGTGACTGAGCATGGAGGTCTCCTTCGGCGGCCCGCGTGCCGTCCTGGAGGAAGTACCCGCCCCGTCTCGTCGTGAACCGCGTCGCCTCCGATTCACCCGACTGCCCGAATCCGGCGGGAATCCGGGCAGTTCCGGTCACCGTGCGCTGTCGGCCGGACCGTCCACATTGGTCACGGAGCGCAAGCGGGCTCCGGGCCGACGTAGCCCTCGCGCGAGGAGTCGTCGATGCCGACCTCGCACGGGATCGACGGGTCCACGCGGTTGCCTTCGACGCGGGCGCCGGTCGAGTGGATCGCCAAGCCGATCGCGTGGTCCGGGCCGGCGGCGAAGGTGTTGCCGGTGATGGTGGCCTGCTGGACGTCCTCGAACATCAGCGTCTGCGAAGCGACGAGCGTCTCGCAGAAATTGTCCTTGATGAGAAAATCGGTGGTGTGGCCTTTTCCGTCGCCTTGGCCGTCGTTGGGGCCTTCCGCCATCAGGCACATGTTGTCGATTTTCTCGCAGCGGTTTCTTTCGATCCGGATGTGGTTGCTCGGCGGGCTGTCGCTGGAAAAGGTTTGCATGCAGTCGGCGTGCGCGCCGTCGCGGTTCACCGTCTTGCTGATCGTGTTGTGCTCGATGGCGATGTAGTCGCCGAAGAACCGGATGCCGTCGCCGTCGCCGCCGTGCGGAGCGGTGATTCTGCTGTTCTTCAGCGTGACGTGATTGCCGCGGATTTCGACGCCGGGCGCGGACGGTTCGTCGAGGGTGAAGCCGTCGAGGACGACCCAGTCGGCGTCGACGTCGATGCCGGACAAGGATTTCCCGGCGCCGGAGTACACCCGCGGGTGGTCCGGCGTGCCGCCGGCGGTGATGTGCAGTCGCGAGTCGGCGGCGTGTGCGGCAGGGGCGAAGACGGCCGCCAGGACAAGGGCGGAGGAGAGGACGAGGGCGCGCATCGGAACTCCTTCGATCGCGCGGACGGGGACGTCGGCGAAGGTAGGGCCGATCGGCGGGAGGGGTCCCGGGCCGCTTTCTGCCGACGGAGGTGATGCAGTATCGTTACTGCGAGTTACCTCACAGAGGGTCGGACCACGCCGAGGGGAGCGTCGGTGGACGCGGACCAGCTGATCGCGGACCGGTACCGGCTGCTGGAGCGGGTGGGCAGCGGCGGCATGGGCGTCGTCTGGCGGGCGCACGACGACCGGCTCGGCCGCGAGGTGGCGCTCAAACAGGCCCGGCTGTCCGACGTGGTGAGCGGGCGGACGCTGCGCCGCGAGGCCCGGCTGGCAGCCGGGGTGCTGCATCCGAACGTGGTCACCTTCTTCGACGTCGCCGCCGACGGCGACGAGCTGTGGCTCGTGATGGAGTACGTCCCTTCGCGCAGCCTCGCGGAAATCCTCGCCGCGGAGGGAAGGCTGCCCGCGCGCAAGGTCGCCGAAATCGGCGTCCAGATCTCGGCGGCGCTCGGCGCGGTGCACGCGCACGGCATCGTGCACCGCGACGTCAAGCCGGGCAACGTCCTCATCGCCTCGGACGGCCGCGCGAAGCTCACCGATTTCGGCATCTCCCGCTCGGTCCGCACGGACGAGACGGTGACCGATTCGCCGCTCATCGGCGGCACGCCGGACTACCTCGCCCCGGAGGTCGCGCAAGGGCATCCGCCCACCGCGGCGTCGGACGTTTTTTCCTTGGGGGCAACACTTTTCGCCGCCGTCGAGGGCAAACCGCCGTTCTCCGGCGGCAACGAGTACGCCACGATCCGCCGGGTCGCCGAGGGCTCGGTCCCGCCGCCGCGGCACGCGGACGGGCTCGCGCCGACGCTGGAGCTGCTGATGCGGCTCGACCCTGCGGAACGGCCGACCGCGGTGGCGGCGGGGGAGCTGCTGGCTGAGGGGATCGACACCCTGCCGGTCGACGTGCCGCCGCCGCCCGGCAAGCGGCGCGGGCTGCTGATCGCCGGGGTGGTCGTCGCGGCGGTCGCGGTCGTGGTCGCCACGTATTTCGTGACCCGCCCGGCGAAAACCTCGCCGCCGGTCGCCCCGGTGGCCCAGACGGAGCTCGGGATCGGCCCCGACCCGCGGGCCGCGGATCCGTGCCGGCTGGTCGATCCCGCGCCGCTGAAACCGTTCGGCGATCCGGAAGTCGTCCCGGACTACGGGAATTTCAACCGCTGCGACGTGATCCTGCACCAGGGAGATCTGAAGGCGGACGTCCTGGCGGAGCTGCACGATCCGCCGGCCGCGCCGCTGGAGGGCACGCAGTCGAAGTCCGGGCCGTTCACGGTGTTCGGTGCCGCGGACAAGGACCAGTGCGTGCGGCAGATCCCGCTGCAGGACCGATTCGTGGTGCAAGTGACGGCCAAGAAACAGGACGACGTCTACAAGCTCGACCTGTGCCAGGCCGCGGACGCCGCGGTCGGCTCGGCGACGAAAGCCATGACTGCGGCCGGGGTTCCGGCGCGCGCATCGGCGTTCCCGGCGGGTTCGCTGGCCTACGTGGACGCGTGTTCCCTGCTCGACGCGGTCACGATCACCTCGGCGGCCGGGGTCGTGGCACCGGTCCAGATCAAGCCCGGGTTCAGCGGCTGGTGGTGCGACTGGAAGAGCCCGGCGAGCGACCGTTCGGTCACCGTCATGTTCGACCGGGACCAGCCGCCGGACAGCACGACCGGCCAGCTCGTGCAGGTCGGCGGACACGACGCGTACCTCAAGACCAACGATTTCGCCGACGGCAGCTGCCAGGCGGTCCTCGTCTACCGTTCCTACACCGACCCGCACGGGGAACCGAGAGTGGAACGGCTGCGGGTTGTGGTGAAGGGCGACGGGCCGCCGGAACGGCTGTGCGCGCCGGCGTCCACCTTGGCCGGTTCGCTGGCCGGAAAGCTGCCGAAGACATGACCGCGTTCGCCGGCGGCACGCCGGAAGAGCTGGGCCCGGACCACGGCAGCCTCGCGCACGGAGTCCCGCCTTCCCCTCCGGGCACGATTTTCGCGCTCGCCGTCACCGGCGGCGTGCGGATGCCACCGCGCGACGGGAGGCAGGTGCTGTTCGGCCGCAACCGCGACGACGTGCACGTGTGCGTCGGCGAGGACGACCGGAAAGTCAGCCGCCAGCAGGGATTCCTGGTGCGCCGCAGGGATTCCTGGTGGATCCACAACACCGGGAAGCTGCCGATCCGGCTGCCCGGCTCGCGGCTGCTGTTCCCGGAGGAGGAACCGGTGCCGCTGGCCGAGGGCTACACCGCGGCATTCGTGCGCGGTTCGGCCGGGCGCGAGCATCTGCTGGAGGTGTACGTCGCGGGCGCGGACGGCCGCCGCCCGGATTCGCGGCCGCAGGACGTCACCGAACCGCCGCGGATGTGGCGGCTCACCCCGGACGAACGGCTCGTCCTGGTTTCGCTCGCGCAGCGGTATCTGCTGCAGGACCAGTATCCGCAGCCACTCGCGTGGCGGCAGGTGGCGGAGCAGCTGTCCGAGCTGAAACCGGAAGCGCGCTGGAGCGGCAAGCGCGTCGAACACCTCGTCGGCGCCGTGCGCGCCCGTCTGGCGCGTGCTGGAGTGGCCGGGCTGACGAGGGAGGAAGTCGGCGAACCGGTCGGGAACGCGTTGAACGACAACCTGATCAAGGAACTCCTGCTGTCGACGTCGCTGGTCCCGCCGGACCTGGCGCTGCTCGAACCCGGCGACGATCCGGGAGGGGTCCCGGCTCCTCCTGCTTGACTCGCGGTGCGCGGCGGATCCGGCCCCGCGCCCCCGGAGGGCCGTCGCGGTCGCCCGGCCGGGGTCGGCAGCGGCTCCGCAGGGGGTGTCCGTGGCAGGGGAGGCGATGCGGACGCTGCCCGCGGGACACCCGAGCCTCGCGCTCGGGTTCGCGTCGCCGCCGGGCACGCTGGTGGTGCTGGGACGCGCGGGGGGAGTCCTGGTGCCGCCGGCGGCGCGCGGGCCGGTCACGTTCGGGCGGAACACCGCGGAGGTGACGGTGCCGCTCGGCGAGGACGACCGGCGGGTCAGCCGCTGTCACGGCGTGCTGGAGCAACGCGCGGGCCGATGGTGGGTGCGCGCGACCGGCAAGGTGCCGCTGCGGCTGCCGCGGTCGCGGTTGTTGTTCGCCGGAGCCGCGCCGGTCCCGCTGCCGCCCGGCTATCTGCCGGTGTACGCGCGCGGTTCGGGGGACCGCGAGCACGTGCTGGAGGTCCGGATCGCGGACGGAACGCCGACGTCGGCCCCGGCCGGACGGCTGCGGCCGGACGAACGGCTCGTGCTCGCGATGGTGGCGCGGGGATTCCTGCGGCGGGAGGAACGGCCGCGTCCGGTGCCGGTTTCGCTGGCGGCGCGCCGGTTGTCGGCGCTGGACCCCGATGGCGGCTGGACTGCTGAAGTCGTGGCGGCCGTGCTGGACTCGGTGCGATTCCGGTTCCGGCCGGGATCCGCGGACGACGATCTGGTGGCGGCGCTGGTTTCGGCGGCGGTGCTGGTGCCGCCGGATCTGGCGTTGCTGTCGCCCGCGTTGCCGCCGGTGGGGGAGGACGAGTGGATGCCGTCCACCTGGGGCAGCTAAGCGGTCCGGAACGGGCGGAAGAAGTCCCGCAGCTCCTGCGCGTACAACTCCGGCTCCTCGAACGGCGCGAAATGCCCGCCGCGCTCAGGCTCGGTGACCCGGACCGTGTTGGCCATCCGGTCGAGCCACGCGCGCGGCGTGCGGACGAGATCAGCCGGGAACAGCGAGAATCCCGATGGCACTTCGACCCGCCTGGCGTACTGCTCCGGCGGGATCGCGGCGTTGGCCCGGTACATCCGCATGGCTGAGCCGATGGTCCCGGTGAGCCAGTAGACGGTGACGTTCGTGAGAATCTCGTCCTTCGTGAAGGCGCGCTCGACATCTCCGTCGCAGTCGCTCCACGCGCGGAGCTTCTCCACGATCCACGCGGCGAGCCCGGCAGGCGAATCGGTGAGCCCCACGGCCGCGGTCTGCGGTTTGGTGCGGTGCATCGCCGCGTACGCGCCTTCGGCCGCGCCCCAAGCCGTGACGTCCTGGAGCCAGCTGCGTTCCTCCGGCGTCACGTCGTCCGGGACGACCACGGGCAGTCCGCCGTCCATCCGGTGCACGGCGACGACCCGGTCCGGGTGGTCGAGGGCGAGGAAGCGGCTGACGCTGCTGCCGATGTCGCCGCCCGCCGCGGCGAAGCGCGGGTAGCCGAGCACGGTCATCAGCTCGGCCCACAGTCCGGCGACGGCGATCGAATCGGGTGCTGGGCCGGTGGGGCGGTCGGAATAGCCGTAGCCGGGCATGTCCGGGACGATGACGTCGAACGCGTCCGCCGGGTCGCCGCCGTGCGCGGCGGGGTCGGTGAGCAGCGGGACGACCTTCGAATAGCGCCAGAACGAGTCCGGCCAGCCGTGGGTCAGCACGAGCGGCAGCGCCGGACCGTTCGGCGCGACCGCGCGGGCGTGCACGAAGTGGATCCGCGAATCGCCGAGCCGGACTCGGTAGCGGGGCAGCTGCGCGAGCGCCGCCTCCTGCTTCGCCCAGTCGAAGTCTTCCGCCCAATAGGTGATCAGTTCGCGCAGGTAACCGACGTCCGCGCCGAGCGCCCAGCCGTCTTCCGGAGCGTCTGGCCAGCGGGTCGCGCGCAGCCGGGAGCGCAGGTCGGCGAGCTGCGCGGGATCGGTTTCCGGGGCGAACAATTCCGGGCGGTCGGCCATGCCCTCGAGCCACGTGATCTCGGCCGCACTCCGGGAACGCGTTTCTGTCGGTGGTTCTGGGTAGGGTCGGAATCGTTCAGGGGGAAAGGAGTTGCCCGATGACGACAGTTCCACAGGTGCGCACCCGTGTGCGGATCCCGCTGCGGTTCGGCGACGGGCCGGCGGTGCCCTCGGAGGCGGTCACGTTCACGGGGTTGTCCGACGGGCTTGAGCATCTTGCCTTCGTGCTGGGCAAACCCGGCCCGGTGCCGTTGGTGCGCCTGCATTCGGAATGCCTCACCGGCGACGTGTTCGGCTCCGCGCGCTGCGATTGCGGCCCGCAGCTGGCGGAGGCTGTCGCGCGGATTTCCGAGGTCGGCGGGTACCTGCTCTATCTGCGGCAGGAAGGCCGCGGAATCGGGCTGTACAACAAGCTCGACGCGTACGCGTTGCAGGATTCCGGTTTGGACACCTACGCGGCTAATGCCGCGCTCGGCCTGCCGGAAGACGCGCGCGACTACACCGCCGCCGCGCAAATGCTCACTGTGTTCGGCGTTCAGCAGCTGGATCTGCTGTCGAACAACCCGGACAAGGCCGCACAGCTGGCCCGGCACGGTCTCGCGGTGCGCGAACAGCTCCGCACCGGGGTTTTCGCGAACGAGAACAACGTCCGGTATCTGCGCGCGAAAGCCGAGCAGACTGGGCACACGCTCGCGTTGCCGTTTGGGGAGTGGTCGGCTAGTTCGGCGGTGTGAGGGCGGAGACGCGGGTGAGGCTGGCGTCGCCCGGTCGCCAATCCAGGGTGCGGACGGCTAGGTACCGGACCGGTTCGGCGAGTGCGACGGAGACGGTGCGTTTCCGGTCGGGGCGGGCAGCCTCGGTGTAGACGACGCCGTCAGTGCTGGTCTCGACGACGGTGGCGGGCACGCGTCCGGCCGTCCAGGCGAGTTCGGCAGTCGCGATCGGCAGCGGGGCGCCGAGGTCCACGACCAGCCGGCCGCCGGGGCCGGGTTGCCACGCGGTCGCCGGGTTGTCGTCGACGGCGGCGTCCGGGCTGGTCATTCCGGGCGGCAACGGTTCGGCCGGGAAGGTCACGGCACCGAGCGCGCGGTCGTTCAGCGGGTACGGCCGGGTTCCGGCGAAGACGACGGGCACAGTGTGGCGCGGCGGCAGCGCGACTGTGCGCGGACGGCCGCCGGTCGGGGTCACGGTCACGACTGTCGCGGTCAGTCCGGGCGGCGCGGTGAGGTCGACGCGGCTGGCGTCGTGCACGACGGCGGTCAGGCCGGGCGGTGCGACGGCGCCGAACATGCCGCGCACGATGAAGCGGGGCGGTTCGATCCGGCCTTCGGCGGGGGCAAGTTCGTAGCTGAACGAGCTGCCGGCCGCGGTGACTTTCTGCGTGCCGCGGTACAGCGGCAGTGCGGTGCGCTCCAGCGGCAGCGAAGCGGTTCCGGACGCGGGTGCCGCGGAAAGGTTTGCCAGCACTAGGAAATCGTCCGTGACACTCGTGTGGATTCCGGTCGCGGTGGCGCGGGGCCGCTGAGCGAGCTTCGGCAGATTCACCCGGCCGGGATACAGCTCGGCCAGCAGCGGCGCGGGCGGACCGGCGGAGAGCGTGACGTGGTCGTTCGTGACGGTGAGCGGATTCGGGCTGGTCACGACGATCCCGGCCCGGCCGTCGACGTCCAGCCAGCCGCCGGTGCTGTGCAGCGCGGGCACCGGATAGGTCGCGACGGGGGTCCAGGCGACGCCGTCGGGCGAGGTTTCGATCCGGTACTTCCGTCCGGCGGCCGCCTCCCAGCTCAGGCGGACCCGGTCGAACTTCCGCGGCGCTCCGAGGTCGACGGCCAGCCAGCTGTCCGCGCGCGTCCGGTCCGATGTGGACACTGCCCAGCGGGTGGCGGGATTCCCGTCGGTGGCGTATTTCGCCTCCTTGCCCGAGGCGGCCGACGATGCGGACGCGGTCCCGGCCAAGGCGAGGTCGGGGCCGTCGCCGTCGTGGATTTCGAACGACCAGAGCGAGTAGCCGTACTGCGGATCCGGCTGCACGCCAAGCATCCGTACGTGCCGCGCGGTCAACGGCGCGAAGTTCAGGCTGTCAGTGCGGGCACTGGTCGAAGAGGGTTGCGCCGGGAGCGTCACGGAACCCTCGGCGGCGGTGTAGGTGCGATCGCCGTCGAGGCCGGGAACGCCTGGCATGGCGAGGTTGTAGACGTTGAGCACGCCTTCGTCCGACGCGACACCAGTGCTGACGTAGACCGCGGCACCGGTGGGGAGAGTGGCGAGCGCGGCGTATCCGGTGTCGAAGCGCAGAACGCCGACGGTGCCGTCGAATCCGTCGCGCACTTTGCGGTAAGTCGTGGCGTGGCGCTCGCGCACCGCGAGGTTCGTGGCGGGCAGCAGCATCGGATTGGCTCCGCCGAGTACGAACAGCCAGTCGTCGTGGTTCGGCTGCCAGGCGAATTTCACGAAACCGGGTTTGCTGACGGTCGCGGCCCACGCGGCAGGGGAGCGGTGGGCCAGCAGGCCCGGCCCGGTGCCGAAATCGGCGGCGTGCGCGGCGTGGGCATCGAATTCTTCCTTGCGCACCGCACTGATCGGGCCGCCGTGCTCGGCGCGCCATTCGTGCAGCAGATAGCTGATGGCGAGTTCGGCGCGGGCTTCCGGTTCGTATTTGGGTTCGCCGGAGAACTTCGTGATCCGGTCGACCGGCGGGTACGCCTGGTACGGCTCCAGCCGCGCGGCCAGCTGGGCCTCGGCGCACGCGGCGTAGCGGTCGCCGAGGACTTGGGCGCGGAAAGCGAGCGGGATGACGTCGCGGCCGTAGAGGTGTTCGCGGTCGGCGACCATCGGCATCAGCGGTTCGCCGGCGTCGCTGGTCATCAGGAGCATGGTGCGCCACAGCAGTTCGCCGTTCGGCTGCGCGGTGAGCACCTCGGGCAGCGGGCCGCCGGCGGCGAGGAAGTGCATCGCGTTGCGGCCGGACGTGCGCCAGAGTTCTTCCTGGTAATGCGGCCCGAACGAGCCGTGGTTCTCGACGAGGAACGTGTCGTACAGGTTGGTGGCGGTGTTGTCGCTGATCGGTTTTCCGTCCACCAGACGGGGATTCGCCAGATCGGCCGCGGGCAGACCGCCCTCGTTCCGGCTCCAGGAACCGAAGGCCGCGCGCCATTCGGGAGCGCGCGGATCGTTCGGCGCCCAGGCGAGCGCCGGGGCGAGCGACTGCGCGTAGACGCCCATCTCTTCGAGCTTCGTGTCGCCGACGTAGCCGCCGCGCAGGCCGTTGGGCGTCCAGTCGCCGGAAGCGGGGTCGTTGCCGGTGCCGAGGCTGGTCGTGTAGGCAGCCTGCTCGGTGGCGATGCGCTCGACGTTCCGTTGCGTCGCGGCGTCCAGCTCTGTCCACAAGAGACGGGCGGCGAGCTGGAAGTAGGACTGGAAAGTGGTGTCGAAGAACAGTTTCCGGCCCCATTCGGCACCGCCGGTGAGCCGGTTCGAGGCGGCGAAGTGCTTGATGGTGGCGAGGGTGTGCACGCGGAGGGTTTCGCGGTCGACCCCGGCGACGGCGGCGTCGTAACCGTCGCGGGTCAGCAGGAGCGCGTTGCCGAGGACGACCGCGAAGGTGAAGTCGCGGGCCGGGTAGATCCCGGCAGCCGGGTCGAACTGCTGCTCGGCCCAGCGGGTGTGGCGGAGGAGAACCCGCAGGTAGGTGGCCGCGATGGGGTCCGGAGCAGCCCGGGGCGTCGCTTGCGCTGTTCCGGCGGTGAGGAGGAGCGTGGCTCCGGCGCCTGCGAGACCGAGCGCCTGCCGCCGGGTGAACCTGTCCATCCCGCGTCCTCCAGAATCGCTGACAACCTTGTCAACGCGGATTCTGTGCGGCGGCCGAGCGCCCGGGCAAGCATCCAAGCCGATCCCGTCCGGTTTCGGACAATGACGGACGAGGTTGTATAACGCCCTATACGTCTCGGCTGGGGAGCGCGGAGGCGGCGGAACGCGTGCCGCGGTGGGAACGATAAGTTCTGCAACCGCAGGTGATCGAGAAACCCCGTTCTGGGGGACGATCCGCTAGCCGAGGCCAGGGGGAACGCGTGAACGAGCCGGTGCGGACAGCGACCGCTGACCTGTACGTGGACTACGGACACTTCTCCGTCACCGACTACGCCGCGGATGTCCCCGAACTGGGCGCTGCCTACGCGAACGGCCTCGTCGGAGTGGATTCCGGCGGGGCGGCTGTTCTCACCGGCACCGCGACGGGCAGGGTCACTGTGAGCTTGCAGGTGCTCGACGCAGAACCCTGCTCGGTCGAACTCGACGGCTGGGACGAAGTCTCCGAGGTGTCGCTGGACAGCGAAGAGGGATTCCTCCTCGTCCACAACACGATGGACGGCCCGCCGCGGGAACTCGACGAAATCGCCTATGTGGGGCCCGGAACCTACCGGGTGCGCGTGCACGCCCGCGGCCGCGACATCGCCCCCCACTCCCGCGCCGACACTCCCAACGAGCACTACCTGATCTCCGTATGGCCGGCACCGGAAACATCGCCGACCGTCCACAAACAGACCGACAGGTTCGGTCACGAAGTCCGTGCCCGGGAGGCGAAGCGGTGACGTCTCGCCGCACAAGCTGAAACGCGCGGACCGGTCGTCCGGGTGACCAGCAGGGGGAACCCGGGCAACTAGAGCCGGTTTCAGTGACAGGCACGACCTGAGACACGCACTAGACGTCCAGGCGACACCTGCCTACCGCGCTCACCACCGCGTCCCCCGCCGAAGAGTGCCGGGACCGCCGTGTTGAGATGACAACGTGATCACTGGTCCCGGCGGATTCCTGCTTCTCGTGCTGGCCGGGGTCGGGGCCGGGCTGACCGGCGCGACCGCTGGCCTCGCGTCGCTGGTGTCGTACCCGGCGCTGCTCGCCGCCGGGCTGTCGCCGGTGACGGCGAACGTCACCAATACCGTCGCGATGCTGGGAACGACGGCCGGGGCCGCGGTCGGCGCGCGTCCGGAGTTGAAGGGCCAGGGTCGCCAACTGCTGCCGTTGTGCCTGATCACGACGGCGGGCGGGGCGTGCGGCGGGCTTGTGCTGCTCGTCAGCTCGCCGGACGCGTTCACCGTCGTCGTGCCGTGGCTGATCGGCGGTGCGTCGATCGTACTGATGGCCGGACCGCGGCTTCGGCGGATGGCCGAGCACCGCGAACACCGCGGGATCGGCCCGCTCACCGGGATCGCCGCGTTCCTCGTCGGCGTCTACGGCGGGTACTTCGGAGCCGCGGCCGGGGTGCTGATGCTCGCGCTGCTGACCACGGTGTGGAGCCAGTCGCTGGCTCGCACGAACGCGGCGAAGAACATCGCCACCGGCACCGCGAACCTGATCGCAGCGCTCGTCTTCGCCTTCACCGGCAAGGTCTTCTGGCCCGCGGCGATCGCGGTGTGCCTCGGGTCGGTGGCGGGTTCGTGGCTGGGCTCGGTGCTGGTCCGCTATCTGCCTGCGACGCCGTTGAGGATCGCGATCGGTCTGGGAGGGCTTTCTTTGGCAGCGGTGCTGGCTTGGCAGGCTTACTCAGGTTGAGCCACGCCGCCGCACGCACTCCTCGCCGCGATTCCGGCGTGGCAAACCCCTTGATGCTGACGCGCGGCCTCCGATGCGGGCATAGTCGGCGGGGTACCCGAGCAGGAGGACAGATGAGCATTGTCGGCACCCGGGTGGTGCGCGTCGAAGACGAGAAGCTGATCACCGCGGGCGGAACGTACGTCGACGACCTCAAGGAAGAAGCGCTCGACGGCGCCGTGCACGCGGTTTTCGTGCGCAGCCCGATCGCGCACGCGCGGATCGCCGGCATCGACGTGGAGGAAGCCCGCACCGCGCCGGGTGTCGTCGGCGTGTACACCGCGGCGGACCTCGATCTCGAACCGGGCAAGGCCGGGCCGGTCGCGGAGCCGTTCCTGGCCGCGGACGTCGTGCGGTACGTCGGCGAGCCGGTCGCGCTGGTGCTCGCCGAGGAGCGGTACCAGCTCGCCGACGCGGCGGAACTGGTCGACGTGGACTACGACCCGCTCGAACCGGTCGTGGATTTCGACGCCGCGCTCGCCGGGGAGACGCTGGTGTTCCCGGACCACGGCAGCAACGTGGTCCACTCGAAGGGCCCGGCGGAGTTCGACGATTCGGTGTTCGAGGGCTGCGACGTCGTCGTCACCGAGGACATCCTGAACCAGCGCGTGGCCCCGGCTCCGGTCGAGCCGCGCGGCGCGTCCGTCGCGTGGGGCGAGGACGGCCGGGTCACGGTGTGGCTTTCCACGCAGAACGCGCAGCTCGCCCGCGACCTCGTGGCCGGCGGGCTCGGCGTCGGCAAGGACCGGGTGCGGGTGATCGCGCCGGACGTCGGGGGCGGGTTCGGGGCGAAGATCGGCGCGGACCCGGAAGCGACGCTGCTCGCCTGGGCGTCGAAGCGCGCCGGTCGCGCGGTGCGGTGGGCCGAGTCGCGCAGCGAGAACCTCACCTCGATGACGCACGGCCGCGCGCAGCGCAACACCGTGACCATCGGCGGCAAGCGCGACGGAACCGTGCTGGCGTACCGGCTCGACGTCCTCCAGGACACCGGCGCGTACCCGCGGGCACTGTTCCTCCCGTCGCTCACCGAGCTGATGGCCCCGGGCGTCTACCGCTTCCCGGTGGTGCAGACGCGAAGCCGCGGCGTGGTCACCACGACGACGCCGATCGCGGCCTACCGCGGCGCTGGCCGTCCCGAGGCGACCGCGGCGGTCGAGCGCGCGATCGACCTGTTCGCCGCGAAAATCGGGATGGACCCGGCCGACGTCCGGCGGGTCAACTTCATCCGTCCCGAGGAATTCCCTTACCAGACACCGACCGGCGGCTCCTACGACACCGGCGAGTACGCCGCGGCGCTCGACAAGGTGCTCGACGCGGCGGGATACGCGCAGCTGCGCGAGGAGCAGCGGAAGCGCCGCGAGGCCGGGGATCCGGTCGCGCTGGGGCTCGGCATCGCCTCCTACGTGGAGATCACCGGCGGCGACGCGGGAGGCGAGAGCGGCCGGGTCGACGTGCACCCGGACGGTTCGGTCACCGCGTGGACCGGAAGTTCCCCGCACGGGCAGGGGCTCGGGACGTCGCTGGCGATGCTCTTGTCGGACCAGCTGGGCCTGCCGCTGGACAAGATCACCGTGCGGCACGGCGACACCGACGAGGTCCCGCGCGCGGTCGGCACCTTCGGCTCGCGGTCGCTGCAGCTCGGCGGTTCGGCGATCCGGCGGGCGGCCGAGGAGGTCGTCGCGCAGGCCCGCCAGGTCGCGGCGGAACTGCTCGAAGCCGCGCCGGACGACCTGGAGCTGGACGTCGAACGCGGCGTCTGGCAGGTCCGCGGCGCGCCGTCCAGCACGACGCTCGACTGGGCCAGGGTCGCCGCCGAGGCGGAAGGCTTCACCGCCGACGTCTGGTTCGGCGACGGCGCTCCGACTTTCCCGTTCGGCGCGCACCTCGCGGTCGTCGAGGTGGACACCGAAACCGGCAAGGTCGAGGTGCGCCGGCTGGTCGCGCTCGACGACGCGGGCCCGATCGTGAACCCGCTGACCTTCCGCGGCCAGCGGCACGGCGGGCTCGGCCAGGGCATCGCGCAGGCGCTGCTCGAGGTGATGAGCTACGACGCGGACGGCAACCCGACGACGGCGACGCTGGCCGACTACTCGTTCGTCACCGCGCCCGAGCTGCCCGATTTCGAACTGGTGGACATGGAGACGCCGACGACCCGGAACCTGCTGGGAGTCAAGGGGATCGGCGAGGCGGCGACGATCGGGTCGACGCCTGCGGTGCACAACGCGGTGGTCGACGCGCTCGCCCACCTCGGCGTGACGCACCTGGACATGCCGACCACCCCGCTGCGGGTGTGGACGGCGCTGAACGACGCTAGGAAGGCGAACTGACGTGCGGGTCTCGATCGAGGTGAACGGGAAGACGGTCGAGCGGGAGGTGCCCGACCGCACCCTGCTCGTGCACTACCTGCGGGACACCGCGGGCCTCACCGGCACGAACATCGGCTGCGACACCACGTCCTGCGGGGCGTGCACGGTGCTGCTCGACGGCGAATCGGTGAAATCCTGCACGGTGCTGGCCGCGCAGGCGGACGGGCACGAAGTGACCACTGTGGAGGGTCTGGCCTCAGGAGACAGCTTGCATCCGGTGCAGCGCGCGTTCCGCGAGCAGCACGGCCTGCAGTGCGGCTTCTGCACGCCCGGCATGATGATGGCGACAGTGTCGCTGCTGAAGGAAAACCCGAAGCCGACCCGCGACGAGGCCCGGGCGGCGCTGGAGGGCAACCTCTGCCGGTGCACCGGGTACCACAACATCGTGAGCGCCGTGATCGAAGCGTCCGGCCAGGAGGTGACGCGGTGATCCCGGCTGGCTTCGCCTACCGGCGTGCGTCCACTGTGGACGAAGCGCTCGCGTTGCTCGCCGAACACGGCGAGGACGCGAAGCTGCTCGCGGGCGGGCATTCGCTGCTGCCGTTGATGAAGCTCCGGTTCGCCGTGCCGGAGGTCGTGGTGGACATCGCGCCGTTGCGGGAGCTGAAGTTCGTCCGGGCCGAGGGCGGCGAGGTGGTGATCGGGGCGTTGTCCCGCTACCACGACCTCGAGCACGACCCGGTGCTCGCCGAGCACGCGCCGCTGCTCGCGCACGTGTCCGGATCGGTCGGCGACCCGCAGGTACGGCATCGCGGGACGATCGGCGGGTCGCTGGTGCACGCCGACTCGGCGGCTGACCTGCCCGCCGCGGTCCTCGCGGCGGACGGCGTGCTCGTCGCGCGCGGGCCGGGAGGGGAGCGGCGGATTCCGGCCGCGGAGTTCTTCCTCGGGCCGTTCACCACGCCGCTGGAGCCGGACGAATTGCTCACCGAGATCCGGCTGCCCAGCCAGGCCGGACTCGGCTGGGGCTTCGAGAAGTTCACCCGACGGGCCATCGACTGGGCGATCGTCGGCGTCGTGGTCGCCGGACGTTCGGTCGGCCTGATCAACATGGGCGGCACGCCGCTGCGGGCGTCGGCCACCGAACGCGCGCTGGCCGGCGGAGCCACCGCGGCGGAGGCGGCGAAACTGGCCGCGGAGGGCACTTCGCCGCCGGACGAACCGCACGCCACGGCCGAGTACCGCCAGCACCTCGCCCGGGTCCTCACCGCCCGGGCCCTTGCCGCAGCCGGCGTCGCCTAGCCGTCCGTGAAGGGCTCCTTGAGGGAATCAGATTCCCTCAAGGAGCCCTTCACGGCTTTTCCGGGACCGGAAAGCGACGGCGGAATTACGCCCGCCGCGGGCGGGCCGCGGGGGCCCGGTGA
>NZ_JBHZAG010000100.1:0-34644 GCF_042754125.1 Amycolatopsis sp. NPDC059235 | reverse complement strand
ACGGTCAGTTCGCCGCTGCGGCCGGCTTCGGCCCGGCGCTCCGGTTCGGCGGGCAGCTCAGCCGCGTCGAGGATGCGCCCGACGGTGACGACGTATCGCAGGCCGCTTCCGCCGACCGCGGTCATCAGGTTGCGCAGTACCGGCTGGAGTCCGATGAGGACGTAGGTGAGCCCGCCCATCACGGCGCCGGCGGTCAGGCCGCGGCTGACCAGCCACGGTCCGGCGACGAGCAGGACTACCAGCGGCACCCAGCCGCCGACTGCCAGGCAAAGAGTGCGGGCCGCCGTGACGGTGGCGATCGCGCGCTCGGCGTCGGCCTGTGCCCGGATCGGCCCGGCGACCAGGTCCGCGGAGTGCTCTTCGGCGCCGGTCGCGGCGATGTCGCGAGTTCCGGCCAGTACGGCTCCCGCGGTGACCGCGAGGCGCTCGTCGGCGTGCACGGATCGGCGGAATCGTTCGGCGGCAAGGTGGAGCGTGCCCAGGAAGAGGCCGAGGCCCAGCAGGAACGGCGGCAGCAGCAAGGCCACGATGACCGGGTCGACCGACCCCATTCCGGCTACGACGCCCACGACGGTGACGAGGAACCCGCGCAGCACGACGATCAGCCCGGCGTAGGTGTCCCGGACGATCTCGACTTGGTGCGTCAGCCGCGCGATGGCCCCGTCGTCGGCACGCCCGCGCACCGCGTGCCCCAACGCTCCGCTGACGACTTTGCGCACGAGCGTGTCGCGGAACGGCTCGACCAGCGCGCCGAGCAGCCGGTACACCTGTCGCGAGCCGATGGCGCCCAGTCCGGCGGCCACGAGCAGCAGACCGAGCCACGCGAGGCCCACTGCCGGGCGATGGGCCAGGAAACCCGAGTCGACCGCGTGCGCGACCGCGACACCGGACAGCGCGGCGGGCAGCGCCTCGGGCACCGACCACAGCAGCAACGCCGCCACCGGCCCGCGCGGCATCGCCTTGAGGCCAAAGGATATTTCGCGCTTCATCCGAAGACCTCCCGGTAACCGGGCCGCGCCCACAGTTCGTCGTGGGTGCCGGTCGCGACGACCTTGCCCCCGGCCAGCCAGACCACCAGGTCGGCGCGGGCCGCGGTCGCCGCGCGGTGCGTGACGATCAGCCGGGTGCGTTCGCCGTGGTCGTCGGTGAGGGTGCGGGCGATCTGCATCTCGGTGACCATGTCCACGCTGGACGTCGCGTCGTCGAGGACCAGCAGGCGCCGGGCGGGCCAGGCGCGGGCCAGGCCGAGCCGCTGGTGCTCGCCGCCGGACAGGGGAGCGTCGGCCAGCGGTGTCGCGTAGCCCTCCGGGAGCCGTCCGACGAACTCGTCCGCGTGCGTGGCGCGCGCCGAGGCACGCACGTCGATCTCGCGCCCGGCGGCCACCGCGTCCCCGATCGACGCGCCGACGAGCACTGGCCGCTCGAACGCGCATCCGACCGCTGTCCGCAGCGCGCGATGATCCAGCGCCGCCAGCGCGATTCCGTCGAGCAGGACCTCGCCTTCGTCCGGTGCCCGCAGGCGCGCGGCGACCTCTGCGAGCACCGACTTGCCCGCCCCGGAAGCGCCGACGACGGCCACCGCCGCTCCGCCGGGGATGCTCAGGTTCACGTCCTCCAGCAACACCGCGTCGTCCGCGCGCACAGTCACGCCGCGGAACTCGACGGCGCCCGGGCCGTCCGGCAACGCCTCGGCGCCGTAGGAAACCGGTTCCGTCGCGAGAACTTCGCCGACCCGGCGCACTCCCGCCTTGGCGCGGGCGAGCCTGCTGAAGACCCCGGTCAACGCGCCGAGCCCGCCGCCGATCACCGCGTACTGGCTGGCGGCGAACAGTTCGCCGGGAGTGATCCGGCCGCGCAGCAGTTCGATGCCGCCGGCGGCGAGGACGGCGACCAGCACGAGCGGGCCGACCAAGGTGGCTTGCGCGCTGGAGCGCGCGAGGACGTGCCAGGTGCCGGCGCCGTGTTCGTGCAGCTTCGGCAGGTCCGCCAGCACCCGGCGTTCCTCCGCGTCGACCGTGCCCGCGGCGGCGATTGTCCGGGCCCCGCCCAGGGATTCGGCGAGCCGGGCGGCGATCGCGCTTTGCGTCTGCTGGTAGGCGACCATCACCGCCGCGCTGCGCAGCGCGAATGTCCGCAACACGGCCACCACCAGCGCGAGGCCGATCAGCAGGGCGAGAGCGAGCCACAGATCGATCCAGGCCAGCAGCACGAGGCTGCCGATCGGCGGCAGCGCGGCCGAGATCGTCGTGACGACGGCGGGCCCGGCTTGCGCGGCCTCGACGGCGCTGCCGGAGACCCGCGTGACCAGGTCGCCGGTCTCGAATCGGGCGGCGCGGGCCGGACCGATCGCGAGCACGTGCCGCACGACGCGATCGCGCAGCCACGCCGTGGTCCCGGCGACGCAGGCGGTGCCCGCGTAGGCGTCGACCACGTCGAACACGACGTTGACGGCGATCAGGACCCCGGCGGCCGCCACCCAGACGCCGCGGCTGTGCCCGGTGATCAGCGCGTCGACCGCGTGGCCGAGCACGGTAGGCAACGCGAGGGTGCCGAGGCTGCCGACGAGGCCGGCGAGCCCGATCAACGGCAGCCAGCCGCCCGCGCGCCGCACCACGTCGCCGAAAGTGATCATGAGAGGTCCAGCCCGGTGTGCTCGGCGAGGAACGCCAGCATGTCGCCCGCCAGCCGCATCGCCCGGGTAGCCGAACTCGCGCCGTGGCCGGTGCCGGGCTCGTGGCGCAACAACACCGGCCGCCCGCTCATGGTCGCCCATTGCAGCGCCGCGCACATCTTGCGGGCGTGCATCGGGTCTACCCGGGTGTCGCCGCCGAACGTCGTGAACAGCACCGCTGGGTACGCCGCATCTTGCCGCACCTGGTGGTACGGCGAATAGCCCAGCAGCCAAGCCAATTGCTCGGGATCCTCGGCGGAGCCGTACTCCTCGCGCCACTGCGGACCGAGGCCGAACCGCTCGTACCGCACCATGTCGAGCAGCGGCGCCGAGCACACCGCCGCGGCGAACAGTTCCGGACGCTGAGTCAGCGCTCCCGCGACCAGCAAGCCGCCGTTGGACTCGCCGCAGATGCCCAGGCGCGCCGGCGTGGTCCAGCCGTCGGCGATCAGGTGCTCGGCCGCAGCGACGAAGTCGTCGAAGGCGTTCTGCTTGCGGTCGAGCATTCCGTCGCGGTGCCATTCTTCCCCCTCCTCGCCGCCGCCCCGCACCTGGGCGGACGCGAAGACACCGCCTGCTTCGACCCAAGCTAGGGCGTAGGCCGAGTACGACGGGGTGAGCGGAATGCCGAAACCGCCGTAGCCGTAGAGAATCGCGGGACGCGGTCCGGCGCCGGGCTTCGCGAGGACCACGACCCGGATCGGGGTGCCGTCCGGGGACGTCGCGGTCACTTGCCGGCTGATCACCTGGGGTACGGGGACGCCGGGTGTTCCCGCCCAGAGCGTCGTTTCGCGGGATTCGCCGTCGTAGCGGTACACCGCCCCAGGCGTCACGCTGTCGGTGTAGCTGAACCAAGCCTCGTGCCCGCGCGTCGACACCGAGCCCAGCGTCCCGGCTCCGGGCAACGGCACCTCGGCGACCCATTCCCCGGTGCGGATGTCGTGCAGGCTCATCTCCCCGACGGCGTGCCGGATCCGGCTCACGACGAGCGTCCCCTCCAGCACCGCGAGGTCGCTGATCACCGACTCCAGGTCTTCCGGGATCAGCTCGCGCCACCGGGAGGGCGCCAGCGGGTCGGCCACGCATACGCGGCCGCGGGGAGCGCCTTTGTCGGTGAGGATATACAGAAGGTCCTTGTGCGTCATAGCGACGGCACGGCCGTCCGGTCCTTCGTGGACGGTCCGCACCAGCCCTGTGTCGAGGTCCGCGAGCCGCAGGCCGACGCCGTCCGTGAGCACCAGCCACCTGCCGTCCGCATCGATGTCCAAGCCATACGATCCTGGTCGGCTGGCCAGCGCGACATCCTGTTCGATCGGGGCTCCGACCCGGTGCTGCCACACACGCCGCTCGCGCACATAACAGAAGTCTTCGGCACCTGGCAGCCACGCGATCGGCGAGTATCGGCACCCGTGAATCGGGCCGTCGAGCGACGCGCCCGAGCCGACGTCGAGCACATACAGCGCGGAGTTCTCCGTGCCGCCGTGGGAGAGCAGGAACGCCAGCCGGGTACCGTCATGGCTTGGTTGCCACGAGTCGAGAACGACCAGGCCGTCTTTGTCCAGCGACGTCGGGTCGACGAGGATCCGTTCCGCGCCGTCCGATTCGGACACATAGAGAACAGGGTGTTCCTGGCCGGGTTCCTGCCGCAGGAAGAACTCCCGATCGCCGCGCCACCGGGGAGCCGTCACCATGCCGGTCGCGCTGAGCCGCCGCACCTCTTGGTGGAACCGTTCGCGCCCAGGCAGCGCGGCGGCGTGCGCCCGCCAGCGGCCGTCCTCGCCGTCGAGCCAGCGCTGGGTCTTGGCGCTGGCAGCGTCCTCCAGCCACCGATAGGGATCGGCTACGAGATGGCCGTGCAGTTCATCCACGATGGACTGTCGTTCGGCGAGGTCGCGGATGAACATGGCCACTCCGTTCACGAGGGGTGGGTCCTGGGCGGCGCTGAGTTCCGCCCAGGACCCGTCGGGCTAAAGCAGCATCAGTGGCAGAGCGCCAGGCTGATGTTGCTCGGCGTGTGCGACGCACAGCCCAGAACGGTCAGCGTGGAACCGCCGCCGCCGCCCTTGCCGCCGGGAGCTTCCATGCCCTGCAGGTCGAGAAGAGCCATTTTCTTACACCTCCTTCGATGGGTCGTCACTTGACGAATGCCCCAGGGGCATCCGGGCTCTCGGGGCCGGCCAGGAACGGCAGCCGCACGGGGTCGCCGTGCAGTACCGAGCCGAGTGCGAACAGCACGCCTGCCGTCCCGGTCGCGAAGTCCATGGACAGGCGCAGCAATTGGTCGCCGGGGAACGCGAGACCGTCGGCATAGGGGACCGCGTGCCAGCACAACCCGCGCACCAACGTGTCCACTGCGGACGGTTCGGCGGCCAGGAGCATTCCGGCCCGGCCGGTGTAAAGACCGGACTGCACGAAATAAGAACTTCTGGTGACGCGGCGCAGCCTGGTCAGCACCTCGGCGAGTTCGTCGTCCGGGCGGTGGTGCAGATAGCGCTCCAGCACCAAGGCGATCCCGACCGAGCCCTCGTCCAGGTAGGGCAGCGTCCGCCAGCCCTGATCGACCTGCTCCGTACCGTCCCCGGCCTGGATGCACCGGCGAAGATCCTGGCGCAGCGCGATTTCCGCGCGATCGAGCAGACCCTGGTCCCTGGTTTGTTCGTAGGCGTGCAGAAACAGCAGCGCGAGTCCGGCCGATCCGAACATCAGGCCGGCCCGGGGATGGTCGCCCCCGCTGATCTCGGGGACGTCGGTCACGCCGCCGAGCCGGTCCGCGACCTGATCGACGACCGCCAGGCCGGGCCCGATGCCGAGGTCGTCCCGGAAGTGCAGCAAGTTGAGGCCGATGCCGGCCAGCCCGCCGTGCAGACCAAGTTCGGCAGCGTCTCCTCGCTCCGCGAGACATCGTTCGACGATTCTCAGCGCGTCTTGCCTGTGCCCTAGTTCAGCCAGGACGTAGGCCACGCCGTGCAAGCCGTTGTAGAAGCCGGTGGCGGCACCCTCGGCCGGGGTCAACGCGCGTTTGCGCAGCCAGTCCTCATGTTCAGTGAAGCGACCCGCGCCGGTGGCAACGAGGCTGTACAAGACGCCGGACGCGCCATGCGCGAAGCCGATGCCGCCACCAGGCAGGAACTGTGCGATGTCGCCGGGAAAAAGGCGATCGTCGCGGTCCGGCGTCGCGGACGCGAGGATCGAGGCCCGCAGCGCGTCGCGCACCTCCTCCCAAGTGGACACTCCGGGCAACGGAAGACCGGCCAGCCGGGATCCCCCCGGCTCGGAGCCTTCGATAGTGCGCACAGCGTCGTCCAGCGCACCCGGCGGCAGCGGGAACACCTCGGCCGCATATTCCGCGATCTGCCGAGCCTTGCCAGGGTCGAACCGCGCGGCGATGGTGGCCTGCGGCGCGAACATGCCCAGGTGCATGCAGGCGAGCGCGTACCGGTCCACCTCGGTGCCGAGCCGGTCGGGCGGCGCAGAGAACGCCGGGTGCGCGAGCGACGAGCGGGCCGCGTCTTCGGCCAGGGTGGCGACTTCGAAGTCGATCAGCACCAGCCTGCCCTCTGCCGTGACCAGGATGTTCTCGGGGTGCAGGTCGCCGAACACGACGCCGCGTTCGTGCACCGCTTCGACTGCGGCGGAGACTTTGGCAAGCATGTCCAGCGCCCAACCGACGTATCCGGCCAATTCGCCTCGATCCGGGTCGGGATGGGTCAGCGGGTAACGGTGCACCAGCAGGCGCTGCAGCGGGTTGCCGTCGACGAACTCCTCGACAAGGAAGTGGTGTTCCCCCAGTTCGAAGCAGTCGAGCACCGCGGGCACCGCGTCGAGCCCGGCGAGGCGCGTCAGGATGTCGCGCTCGTGCCCGATCCGGGTCGCCGCGTCGCGGCCGGCCACGTCGAGGCCCGCATGCGGCCGTCCCTCCTTGAGCACGACCTGGTCGCCGGTGCGGTTGTCCCGGCCGAGGTACACGCCGCCGCCGTTGGAGAACTGCATCGCGCTCTCGATCGCGTACGGCAGATTCGTCGTGGTGACGGCTGCGCGCGCGGCCAGGTGCGGCTCCAGGAATGCCGGCAGCGGGACCCACGGCGGGAGCGCGAACGTCGGGCCGCGCACATCCGGCACCAACGCACCGTCCGCGTTCTCGATGGCGAGCACGCGCTCGCCGTTGTCCGACACGCAGAAGCGCTCCGTGAAACCTCCGTACCGCACATACAGCGGCCCGTCACCGTAACGAAGATCGCTGAGGATGTACGGGCCTGCGACCCCGCGAAGCAGAACGTCCAGCTCGGCGAGCACGGCTTCGAACCGACCGCCAGAAACCGGATAGATCGTGACAAGTTTTCCGCTCGAGCCACGGAACGCCGATTTCGCGTTGAACATGACCGCAACGTTCCTGCTGCGCAAGAATTTGAATGCGATGCGGTTGCTCACACAGTATTCCCACACCGTGTCAAGGACCCGCTCGGCGTCTGCCAGCCGAGACGACACGTGGATCTTCCAGCCCTGCGCCGGCACCTGGGCATCGCTGGGCGCGTAGTACATCCAGGTGTCGCCAGGCAGATGCGCCCAGTCGCCGGGAATCGCGCGCCCGGCAACCGCGAAGTCCGTGCCGTCGCCGGCGTCACGAGTCGGCTGGTCGTAGAACAGCCGGTCGGCAAGGCAGTAGACCTCGTATCCCGCCTCGTCGCGCACTGCCATCCGGCCCCCTTCAAGACTGCCGTTCGGGAATGGCCGAAGGTTATGGGACGGGTATTCCGACAGACTTAGTGTTGTCTTAGGGGCTGGCCGGCCACCGATCAGCGACCGGGCCGCCGCGGCCGTGACCGGCTCCGGCAAATGGAGCAACTACAGCGCCCGCGCTAACGGATATGTTGGTGCGACGACACGATGGTGGCGGACCAAGCACCCTTGACGGAGGACGCAGATGACCTTGCGGCGCACCGAGCGCTCCACCGGCTCGCTCGCCGGGGCGGTGGCCGGGCACCCGGCGTTCCCCCTGACAGCGGATGCCGGGCAGCGGAAAACGATGGTGGCCTCGAATGTCGAGGACTCGCTGGTGTACCGGGCCGGCTTCCGGTCCGGACGCCGAGCATCGCAACGCAAGACAGTGCCGGGTTCGGCCGGCGAGCGCACTCTCGCCTTGGCCGTGCTCGCCATCAGCGGTGCGCTCCAACCGGCCCCGAGCGACGACCTGCGCAAGCTCGCCGAGCAGATCCGGCCGGTGGCTGGCAGTTGGCCCGCTGCCCTGCGACCTAGACGCGAACCCGCCAACGACCAAGAAGTCGCCACGAACCGTTCGATCGCGCCGGATGTTGCAGTGCCGAGCCTCCTCACCGACGGCGCTACAGCCGCGATTCGCACGTGCGATCTCGACTCGGCCGCCCAGCGCGGCGGCACCAGCTCACCTGACGCATCGGCCGAGGCGTCGCCCGCAATCGCGATCCACGCGTTGGGCATCTTCAGGGTGACTCGCAACGGCGCAGCTGTGCCGCGGACCGCATGGCAATCGCGCAAGGCACGCGACCTGGTGAAGATTCTGGTGTCGCGCAGCAAACCGGCCCCGCGAGACCAGCTGATGGAACTGCTGTGGCCGGGCGTCGATCCCGCCAAATCCACCAACCGGCTGTCGGTGCTGCTCAGCACCGTGCGCCAGGTTCTGCAGCAGGCCAAGGGCGGTCCGCGGCCGCTGGTCACCGATGGCACATCGGTCTGGCTGGACGCGAGCCTGGTCAGTATCGACGTCGCGGAGTTCCGCGGATACGCCGCCCGCGCGCTGGAGACACATCGGCGCGGGAGCCCCGGTGCCGTGGACCTCCTGCACAAGGCAGCCAGTCTTTATACCGGCGACTTCCTCGAGGACGATCCCTACGCCGAATGGGCACAACCGACAGCCGAAGAGCTGCGCGCCCACCACCAGGCCGTCCTTCGCGCACTCATCAGCCACCATCAGGTCAGCGGGGACGTGGACGCTGTCGTCTGCCACACCCTGCGCTTGTTCGACGACGACCCCTACGACGAAGAGGCGCACCTGAACTTGATCAAGGTGCTGGTCGCCGCGGGCCGGATCGGCGAAGCCCTCCGTCGCCACGAGATCTACCGACGCCGCGTCGCCGAGATCGGGGTCGAGCCGCGCCCGATGCCCACCCTCCGGTCGCAGGGCCGCGCACTGTCGGTGCACCGGCCTACGGCCTCGTGATCGTGCCGATATCCCGGTACACCGCAGATCGCGCCTGAACGGCGAAAGAGGAGAGCACGCCGTCGTGGTGGCCCCAGATGCCGGCCCTCGATTCCCGGCCGCGGCGCAGCGGGCCCCGGCCGCCGTTGCCTCGTCTTTCTCCGAGAAGGGCACGTCTGGCCACATCCGGTCCGCCACCACGAGTCCCTCCCTGCCCGCATGTCATCACTCAACTACGGGCAGTGCGCAAGGCGGCACAGACAGAGACCGGCCAGTCGCTGTGCGATGACCCGAACGGAGCAGCACGCACCGCGACACGCAGGAACGCGAGACTGTGTCCCGGCTGCGAACTCGGCTGTATCCTGATCTGCGTGACCACCAGCAGCGCAGACCAGCCGCCGCAGCGCCCCAGCCCGGGCGACCTGCTGCACGACCTGCTGCGCGCGAAGAACGTTCAGCCGATCTGCACGGTCGACGACCTCGCCCGCGACGACGTCTTCACCACCGACGGCGAGGTCGACGCCTTCATCGCCTTTACCTACGCCGAGCGGCACGCGAGCAGCTGATCCGTGCCCTCACCAGTAGTGCTGGACACCGACGTGGTGTCCAAGATCCTCAAACGTCAACTCCCCGCCCCGCTCGCCGCGAAACTCGCGAGCCAACGCGTCGTGATCACCTTCGTCACCCTCGGCGAACTGACCAAATGGGCCGAGATCTACGGCTGGGGACCCGCCCGCCGCGCCGCGCTGCACGCCTGGCTCGACAAAGTCGTCACCCTGCCGTACCACGACAACGTCGCCCACACCTGGGGATTGATCTCCGCCCACGCACACCAACGCGGCCACCGCAGCGACAGCAACGACTCCTGGATCGCCGCCTGCTGCCTCGCCTACGGCCTGCCCCTCGCCACCCTCAACACCAAGCACTACACCGCCTTCGCTACTCACGAACGACTCCAACTCGTCACCGAGTAGGAGAACCGATCGCGCCAGCGCGCGGCGACCACGCCAATCCCGACGCCGCTGCCAGACTACCGAAGTATTCAGCCGTCACCGGCCAAGTCGGTAGAACTCTCATGCAGTTACAACGTTGCTGACGACAGGAAGGCGCTCCACCGGACTCCGGTGGCCGGTCTAATGATCTTCGAGCTCTTCAAACGGGGCTGCGCAGCGTTCGGCTGCGGAACGAATTCCCGAAACAGCCTTGCCGCTCCGAGAAGCACAGCGGCTGGAGGCAGGGCTGTCCGGATGAGGTCGGTGTGCCGCCAGGAGCTTCCGACCCTGGCGCACGGATGCCGCAATCAATACCGGGCCCGACCGCGTCACCGGGCGCGGACCATGCAAGTAGCGACAACAGGACTCGCCCTCGGTACTCTTCCGTGCAGGCTCCCCGCGAATCGAATGAGCGACACCGGCGCGCTCGGGCAGCGAGGGGCAAGCCGACCAGGGCTGCGGCTTGCCCCTCGGGCTTGCAGCGCCCAAGGGGCAAGCCGGATCAGTAACGCGGCGACCGGGTCCGGTCTGGACTAGTTCGTCCAGGACGGTCGGCATTCTGGCGGCCTGTGCAGTACGCGAACTCGGTCCCTCCGGAAGCGAGCCGAGGCTGATCCGGCTCGTCCGCGCCGTTCTCCGTCCACGCCGAACAAGACAGGCCTCCCAAGGCCCGAACTGCGCATTGTGGGCGTTGGCCTGTAGCCGCGATCCGGACACGGCCGGGGCAACTGAGCCGGTCGTTCCGGCTTCGCGGCCGACCGCCCCGGCGATCGGCCTGGGCGTCGACATCGATCCGCCAGAGTCGTACGCTCATCGGCGTTCGAGGCCAGACCCGGGTTCACGGTTCTGCGCGGCTACCGCCGCGACCCGGCGACGTACCGCGAGCCAACCGACCACCAGCAGCGCGGCAATTCCCGGCAAGCCGTAGATCAGGATCCGGCCGCCAGTTCCGTTGAAATAGCTCATGGCCAAGACCACCACCAGGAACCCGATGGTGAGGTAGTTGGTGAACGGCGCTCCGGGCAGCCGCAGGGACGGCCGTTCTACCTCGCCTCGTTTCACCCTGCGCTGCAGCGCCAGGTTGCAGATCATGATCATCGACCACATGCCGATGATCCCGACCGCCGAGAATTCCAGCGCGATTTCGAACGCCTGGCCGGGCAATACGAGGTTGAGCCCCACGCCGAGGGCGTAGACCGCGGCGGTCAGGAGCACTCCGCCGTAGGGCACTCCGCCCCGGCTCATCCTTGCGGTGAACTTCGGAGCTGATCCGGCCAGTGACAAAGAACGGAGAATACGGCCGGTGGAGTAGAGGCCGGAGTTCACGCTCGAGAGTGCAGCGGTCAGGACGATCAGGTCCATCACACCGCCCGCGCCAGGAACGCCGAGCTTCGAAAGCACGGTGACGAAGGGGCTTTCCCCGCTCTTGTAGGACGTCCACGGCAGCAGCATCACCAGCAGCAGCACGGAGCCGATGTAGAACACACCGATCCGCCAGGCGACCGAATTCACCGCCTTGGGGATGATCTTCCGCGGATTCTCGGCCTCTCCCGCGGTGACCCCGACCATCTCCAAGCCAGCGTAGGCGAAGACAACCCCCTGCAGGATCAGCAGCGCGGGCAGCACCCCGGCGGGGAAAAGGCCGCCATTCGAGAAGATCAAGCCCGGCCCGGGCGTGTGCCCGCCCACTGCGTGGTGCGTGACCAGAAGGAAGATGCCGATCACCATGAACACGACGAGAGCCACGACCTTGATCGCGGCGAACCAGAACTCCATCTCGCCGAACAACCGGACGGACACCATGTTGACAGCGAGAATCACGACCAGAGCGATCAGCGCCGGGATCCATTGCTGAAGGTTCGGCCAGAAGAACTGGGTGTATTTCGCGACCGCAGTCACGTCCGCGACGCCACTGGTCGCCCAATTGAGGAAATACATCCAGCCAGCGAAGAAAGCGGCCTTCTCTCCCAGGAACTCTCGCGAGTAAGAGACAAACGAACCTGAACTGGGCCGGTACATCGCCAATTCGCCCATCGCCCGGACCACGAAGAACGCGAAAATTCCGGCCACCGCGTAGACGACCGCGAGCGCCGGACCGGACGAATGCAGCCGTGCGCCCGCGCCGAGGAAGAGACCGGTTCCGATCGCGCCGCCGATGGCGATCATCTGGACCTGGCGACTCTTCAACGACTTGTGGTACCCGGCTTCTTCGCGGGCGAAGCGCAGCGCGTGCTGCGAGCCCCGCTTGTTGCTGACGGCTTCCGGAGGTGCAGACATAGGCTTCTTCCTCTGCGAGGTCGGGGAGGTCGGGGAGGTCGGGGAGGTCGGGGAGGTCGGGGAGGTCGGGGAGGTCGGCAAGCGTGAGGTCCCGTTCGAAACGAAAGGCCGCCGCCGTCTGATCCCCGAAGGATGCGACGGAGGACTCCACATTGGCAATGGCCTTCACACAGAATTAAGGATGAAGCCAGACATCGGCGAAACCGCATTACCAGAACTCGCCGATCGCGAACAGTGTCCGAAAAGAGCAGTCCAGAGAACCCCTCGGCGGAGAGCAAAAAGGATAGTGATCTCTGCCCAGGGGTCAGGAATGGCAGGTTCGGCCGGCGATCCGACGGTCAGAGTGCCGGTCCCCGGATCGCCGCGCCGATCCCGGGAAGCATCCCTGTGCGCGTACTCCGTGCGGGTCAAGGCCGCCCCGAGGCAGCCGTCACGCGGCGTTCAGCGCTCGCGGCGCGCTGCACCTGCCCCAGACTGGATGTCGCCCGGCGCAAAAGCCCCCAGGAGAAGGACACTGATGTCATCCCTCCTGGACATGGATCTCGCGGACGGAAGCGCCTCCGGCCTGCGCCGGTCGATCCGGGCGCGCACAGACGGAGCGGTCATCGCCGGGTCCGGAGCAAGATTCGGTCTACGACCCGCATCGTCGGACTGTTCCCAGGAGCCGGCAATTGCCTGATCCACCCCTTCGACGCCGGCGAACCGGCCAGAATGCTCGGGTTCTGCTCAGCCTGGCTCGCGGACCGGCTCGCATCCAGGCGCAAGACCTGGAAATCGATCTTCCGCGCTGCCAAGCATCCGTGGCCGGCCATTCGGCCGCCTTGCCACGGAAGGAATTCCGTCCGCTCGCTTTGATCGCCGGCGCGGACGCTGAGGTGTGCTCGCGGGACCGGTTCGTCGCTGAAGTCTGGGCGGCTCGCCGAGGTCGGGCTGCAGTCCGACGAGGCTTACCAGCGGCGATACCCGACTGGGAGCTGGGACGTGCGGGTCGCGGCGCTGAGGACCAAGCTCCGCGCGCGGCAGTTGATCCTGATTGCGCAATGTCATGGACTGTCGATTGAACGTCGGCGGGCCACAAGAGACGGTGCCATCACCCGGTGCCCCACCGGACAACCGGGTTACCCGCGTGACCGCCGGTCTCGGACCGACGAAAATCCGCTGGCTTTCCATCCTTGAGTTCCGCAGCACCCGGACCGGCCCGCACCGCATGCCCTCGGCACGTACAGCTCGCGAGCCCGGCCGCAGCGGTCTTAGCGACTGCGCGCAAACACGGCCGGAGAACAAAAACCTCGCGGCCTCGGTGCCCCGGTGCGGACTGATTGCTCGTGAACTCGTGCGCCCGGCAGCACACGACCGCAGGGTCCGCAGGCAACTACGGCGGCGCGGGGAAGTTCTCAGCCAGATACAGGTAGAACCGAATCGACTGGTCGTCGTCGCGCTGCTCGTGCCGGCCCAGGATGACCTTGCGGTCCCGCAGGCAGCGGAACTCGGCATAGGCATCGACCTGGGGCAGGCCAGCCTCTTCGATCAGCTCTTCGTAGGTCATCCCCGCACGGTGCTCGTGGAGAACCGAGATGAGGGCGTTGATTGTCGCTTTGGACCGGGACACCGGAAGGTCCTTTCGAACAGACGGAACGCTCCGACCGCGGATCCAGCCGGACGGCCAGCAACAGGCCAGCCCTCAGCGGTCGCAGGCCTTGCGAAGGGACACGGAGAACCTTCGATGCCCGGAGCCGACAAGGCAACCCAGCCTGTTGTGCAGCTTGCGCTCGCACCGGTGCTTGATCCCGTTATCATGATGGACATCGACTTCCCTCGCGCCAAACGCATGGCGCGCGACTGCCTTATCGGCGTCCGAATCTGCCCTGGAATCCCATCGGTCCGCAGAATGCCGGCAGGCTGCGTAATGCACACTCGCGGCCGTCGGCACCGGCCAAAGGCAAGCCCAGCGATACCCGCGATCAGCGGCCTGCCACCGGAAGCCCAGCTGATCCGTCCGCCGCTGGCGGGCAGGCGTCAGCTGAAGCTCCGCAGACCTCCGCGGCGATCTCCAGGTAGATCGGGGTCGGTTCCGCCATTTCGGACTCGGCGTCGTCACGCATACAGTTCGCCTCACATGCACCTGCTCGTTCGGGCGAAGAATTGCACCACAGCAGGCGGGCGCACCCGACAGCTGGCACCCGCCGCTGCCCGATCCGCTAGATTATCCGGCCCCTACGACTCCCCAGAACTGTCTCCGTGCGCAACAACCGCGCCTTTTCCTCGCGAAAGCGAGGTTCGGCTCGGAGAAGAAAGGCCCCGCAGAGCAGGCACCGATGAGCCACGGCCGAGGGACGCCATCAGCGGCGCGCTCGGCGCGGTCGCGCACCCCTTCCGACCGATACTCCAGATCCGGCGGCGGCGAACCCAAGCCGCCGTCCGCGGATTCCCTCGCACCCGACCGGCCTGCCGATGACGAGGAACCGCACCACCTTTGCCAGCGCCCTGGCCTCGCGTTCCCTCGCGCCCCTGAATCGCCATCTCTTCGGGCATCGCCGCCACGCTGCTGTTTCGTTCCCCGTGCCCACTCCGCAGACTTGGGCCATCCGACGGGACCAGGGAGGTGCGGGCCATGCGGCGGTTGACAGTGAGCGTGGCAGCCGTAGCCCTGTGCTGCGCGGGATGCGGAGCGGCGGCCCCGCCGTCGGCGACCTCGGATCCGTCATCCGACGGATCGCCGTCCGGCCCAGGACCAAGCGGCATCGTCGTCACGCCGGTGCCCGCTGTACCCCCGCCGACGCCGAGCACCTTCCAACCCGGTCCGGCAGCGTCCGCGGCACCGGCGCCAGCCGCCGCCGAGATGTTCGCCTCGCCGACAGCGGTCGCGGAAGCCTGGATGCGAGAGTGGTGCGCATTCGACTGGCGGGAGCCGTTGAACGGGAATCTCGAACGTGCCGGGCGGTTCGAGACCGCCGCCGCGACCCGCGCGGATCGGGCTCGAGGCGACAACGCGCGATCTTACGAAGCGGCCCGCGCACAGCAAGTCAGCAGCACCTGCGACACCGTGTCCGCGACGGCGAATCCCGAAGCGCCCCAGTGCCCTGATACCGCATACCTGATGATCTCCGCCCGCCGCACCGACCTCGCGGCAGGAGTGCCTTTCGAAACCTCGACACTGCAGTCGATCCGGGAAGTCGTCCGGCAGCCCGACGGGCGCTGGCTCGTCGGCGACCAGGTGGAGGCGGGCTGATGCGGGCGCGTGGTCTCGTCCTCGGTGCCGTGGTCGCCTTGTGCGGCCTGGCTTTGGTCTCTCGGCATCCTGCGCCCGCGGCGGCGGCGGACTGCGCCACCGCCCCGCCGGGTGCACCCGCCCCGCAGGGAAATCTCGGCGCGTTGCAGCTTTCCCTGTCCCAGCTCGATGTCGCGAAGAAGGTCGTCGGCACCGCGAAAGCGATGTCTATCTCGGAACGCGGAGTGGTGATCGCACTGCAGACGGCGAAGCAAGAGTCCCAATTGAACGCCTTCGCGACCGTCGGCCGTTCGATCGGCTCCTTTCAGCAAATCGCCCCCGGCCCGGCCAACGCCTACGCCGGCTACGACCGGACCGACCCCGCTGCCGCATCCAGGGGCTTCTTCACCGTGCTGATGGCGCGGGATCCCGGGTACGCCACCGACCCGCGGGACAACGCCGACATCGCGCAGCTGGTCCAAGCCAGCGGAGCCGGCGCGAGCCACTACGCTCCGTGGAAGCAATTCGCCGAAACGTTGACCAGTGTGCTGTACACCGGGACCACCGCGATGAGCTGTGGGGTGAGCGGCAAAGCCGGACCGACCGCGATCCAGGTGAATGGCCCCGTCGTGACGCTGCCGCCAGGCGCGGGCGTGACCGGGTCCGTCACCACTGCCTCGCCGGAAACCGCGAAGGTACTCGCAGCCGCGCTGTCCTGGCTCGGCACACCGTACGCCTGGGGCGGCGGCACCCCAGCCGGACCGTCCCGGGGTATCCGAGATGGCGGAGTCGCAGACGCGCACGGCGATTTCAACAAGATCGGATTCGATTGCAGCGGACTGGTTCTGTACTCTTATGCCCAAGTCGCGGTGTCGTTGCCGCACAGCTCCGGAGACCAGTTCAAGAGCGGCGGCCAGGCTGTTCCCTGGCCGCAAGCGCAGCCCGGCGATCTTCTTTTCTACGGTGCCGTCGTGCACCACGTGGCGCTCTTCCTGGGCGTAGTAAACGGAGTGCCGTACATGATCGAGGCGCCGCAAAGCGGTGACGTCGTCAAGGTCTCAGCCGTCCGGACGGGCGGAGACTTCCGGACCCAAGCCGTCCGGCCGATTCCGGGAGCAGGTGCGGCCGCCCATGCATGAACATCCGCCGGGCTATGAAGCCGAGCAGCCGATCGACCTCACCAAAGCCGTTCCGGTCGACGTGCCGGCGGCTGAGCCGCCCTCGCACCAGCCGCGGCCGAAAGATCCGGCTTGGCTTCGCCGCCGTTCGGTGCGCGAGGCGCTGACCACCGATGTGCCGGGATCGTGGCTGACCGTCGTCGCCAACGTCAAGCCACGAACCTACAAGACCACTGTCACCCGGATGCTGGAAACCGTCCTGGGGCACGTACGCGACGACATCCGGTTCGTCGACGGCGCACGGCGTCCGGTGCGCGGACGCGTGATCGCGGACTCCCCGAGCTATCCGCGGGACACGGTGTGGCAACCATGGGTCCGGTCAGCCAGCCAGCTGGTCATCCCGGTGCCCGAGGATGCCGAAGCCGCACGGGCCGCGGTCTGGATGCTGAACCACCTCGAAGCCGAGGGACTCACCTCCCTCACCGGCGGCGCGCTGACGGTGGTGCTCCGCACCGGCAGGGACCGGCGTCTCCTCCGCCAGATCAGGACCTCGCTGGGACGCCGCACCGCACAAGTCGTGACAATCCGGCCCGACGCGAAAGACCCGGAAAACCCCGAACCGTGGGTCCCGCTGGCGACGGCCCTCCTCGCGCGGCTGGCCCTCCGTACGGACGGCTGCGCCGCTCCCCCGGACGGAACATCCGGCCGGGTGGTGCCCTTGCACTCCTACCAACGGAGGGAAGTCAGCTGATGATCTTGCACCTAATGAGCCAATCACCGAATCCGTTCGACGGCATCGTGCCGAACTTCGACGTATTCGGCGTACAGTTCAACGCGGCGTGGAAAAAACTCCTGGGCGGAGTGTGGGGCCTCGCCTTCGTGGCTTTCGCATTCAGCACCATCCGGGCGACGCTGGAATTGCAATCGGCGAAGCGCAGCGGCTACCAGACATCGATCGGCGAGCACAGCGCGTCGCTGAAACGTTCGGTGATCGGGCTGGGCGTTCTGGCGAGCCTCGGCCTCGTCTTCGGCGCCGTGCTCGCGGTCTTCTGACAGGCCCCGGCATGTCGGCCCTGCTGCTCTCCGCGACGTTCGTGCCCGATCCGTCGACCTCCGTCGACGACCTGGCGAACGCGGTGCACACCTCGGCGTTCGACTTGCTCCGGCAGGTGCTGCCGGGGCTGCGGACCTCCGCGAACATCGACCCGCTGTCCGCCGGTTTTCTCGGGCAGTACGCCGGTGCGGCGGGCCTGGGCCTGGTCGTGATGGCTTTCTTCGCCATACTCACGATCGTGCACAGCGTCCGCGGCGGCGGCGGGCGCGCGGACCTGGCCGAGTCGTTGTTCAAATACCTCCCGCTGGCGGTCTTCCTGATCGTTTTCTCGCCGGCGATCGGCGTCGTGCTGGAAAATGTGGCGAACGCGGCGACTGACGGCATCTCGCGATGGGGTGCCGGGACGGTCGACGACACCAAGGCCAAGATTGAAGCTCTGGGCGCGATCACGGCCGACAAACTGCCCGGAGGCACCTTCGTCGGTTTGCTCGTCTCAGCTCTTGTCGTCGCCGGCGCGCTCGGTGCCTTCCTCGTTCTGGCTGTGCAGAAAATCGGGATGCCGGTGGCAGGCATCGTCGCGGGGATCAGTTGGGGGATGCTCGTGCATCCGACGTGGCGGCCGAAAGCGGTTCGCGCGCCGAGCGTGTGGCTGGGGCTGATGTTCGCCAAACCGGTGCTGTTCCTGTTGCTCGCCGCCGCGTTCGGCGCATTCGGGTCCGCTGGCGGCAGCACTGACGGGGTGGGCGGGCTGATCGGTCTCTGCCTCCTGGCAGTGGCGCTGCTGATCGCCAGCGCGGTGCCGCTGGTGCTGGTGCGGAGATTCCCCCGGTTCGGCGGCCGGTCCCTCAGCCGGTCATTGGGCGGAATGCCGGCTCCGGCGCCCCTGGGGCTGCACGGACCAGTGGCGGCAGTCGCCGAACGGACGGCCGTGTCCGAACACGTGGTACTGCCTCCGCTTGCCGGACCGGAACCTCCGCCGTCGCACACGATCGAGCAGGCCTACGAACACGGCAGGCAACGGGATCGAGGGGATGCCAAGACACCGGCCGCCAGCGCCCGCCGGCCCAGCCATCTCGAGGAGGCCGCTCGGACCGAGAACCTCTTCGCTTCTTCCCGGCCCCGGAGGCGATGATGCGCACCTCAACGCTCGGCGGCGAGGTCTCGAACCGCGGCCTGCTGGGGAAACTGGGCCAGCGGGGCGGCATCGCCCTGGGCGCGGTAGTCCTGCTCGCGGTCTGGCTGTGGCTGGGAGTCGGCGGGTTGGCCGGGATCCTTGCCGGACTCGGTTCGGTCGCCGCCGGGACGGCGGTGCTCTACCCGTGGAGCGGCCGCCGGTCGCTCGCCGACGGGTGGGTACGCGCCTGGCGGTTTCGCTGGCGCCGCTTCCGCCGGGTCACCGAATTCTCGTCGGACGGCCCGTCCGACGAGGCCAGCCTGCCTCCTGTGCTCGGCCAGGTCGCCCCGCTCGACCTGGCCGGGACACCGCACGCGGACATGTTCGTGCTGCGCCACAGCAACCCCGGAGAATTGCCCTACCTCTCAGTCGTGATGGAGGTGGACGGCCAGCCGCAAGGCCTGCGGACCGACGCGGAGTTCGAGGCGGCGTCCGCGCGCTACGGGGTGCTGCTGGCGCAGCTGGCCCGCGACGGCTCGTTCATCCGCGGGCTCCAGCAGATCAACCGGATTCTCCCGCACGATCCCGCGCGGCACCGCGCGTTCGTCGCGGCGCGGGTGTCGCACCGGCCGGGCATCGAGTCGCTCGTCCAGTCCTACGAGGATCTCGTCGACCTCACCGCGCACACCGCGGAGCAGCATCGCAACTATCTCGTGGCAAGGTTTCCGCTCACCGCCGACTTCGCGGCGGCTGCCCGCAGGCACGGGGCAGCCGAGACCGGCTGGGCGGGCCTGGTGCGCGAAGAACTCGCGCGGCTGGCGGAACTGGTGGTCCGCGCGGACTTGGCCCGGCCCCGAGTGCTGGGGGAACAGCGGACCTGTGCGGTGCTCCGGTCCATGCAGGATCCCGGTTTTCCGGTGGACCAGCACGAAGGAGTGCGATGGCACAACTGCTGGCTGAACTACCGAGGCGAACGGACGCGGATGACCGTCGACGATCGCTGGTCGCATCGGGTCGCGGTCGTGCTGCCCGAAGCGATGGCGGCGGTGCCGCTCGGACCGCATTGGCTGGCGCCGTTGCTGGTGGAGGTGAACCCCGCGGTGATCCGGACATTGAGCGTCCGGATGGAATTCGTCCCGGCGAGAATCGCGAGGGCCCAGGCAGTCCGAGACGTCGCCGTCGACGGTGCCAGCCGGCAGGACACGCGAGGAAAGGGGCGCGTCGAGGACGGGACCGACGCGGCGATGCTCTCCGCTTCGCGACGGCGCCTGAGCGACCTGATGCCGGGCAGCGGTCACCACGGCGTCGAATGGTCGATGGCGGTGTCGGTCACCGCCGCCGACGCGAGCGAGCTCGCGCGAGCGTGCACCCGGGTCGAAAACGCGGCCGCCAACTGCGCGGTCGGATGGCTCGAATGGCAGGACACTTGGCACGACGCGGCGATGATCGCGACCTATCCTCTGGCCCGCGGCATGGCGGTGGCCCGATGAAGAACGCCCGTCGCGCAAGCATCGCCGCGGTGCCCGATCCGGCCCCTGTCGCTCCGGTCCGTGCGCCTGCACCCGAGCCCGCGCGGAGCCGCGCGGTCCGCCGCACCCGCTGGCTGGACCGCTCCGGATGGTACGAGCCGAGAAGCGCCGGGACTCGCTCGACGACCCGCCAAGCCGAAGCGCTCAACCTCGCTTTGTCTTCGCCGCCGACGACCTACCGGGGGCTGATCGTCGGCACCGACCGGCTGTCGGGCCAGCTCGTGTGCCACGACCCGTTCGTCGCGTACGAGGACCGGCTGATCTCCTCTCCGAACGCGGCCGTGATCGGCGACGTCGGCAAAGGAAAGAGTTCCCTGCTGAAAACCTGGGGCACCTTGAGGCAGCTGCTGTTGAGCGGACGCCGGGTCATGGTGCTGGACAAGAAGACACAGGCCGGCGTCGGCGAGTACACGCCGCTGGCCCGGGCGGTCGGCGCGCCGTCGATCCGGTTTACAGTTGACGGCACGGGGAGCAGGCTCAACCTTCTCGACCCGGTGATCGCACTGGGCGAGGCGGATGAGGCACCAGCGGGCCGGCCGACTGGGCAGATGATGCTGGTGCGAGCGGTTCTCGCAGAGGCGCTCGGCCGCCCGGTGACCGAACGGGAAGGCAAGGCGCTGCGAACCGCGCTGCTGGCGGCGGCTCGCGACGCGCAAGAGCGGAGGCGGGTCCCGGTGGTTCGCGACCTCGTGCACCATCTGATCCGCCCGGCGGACGAGGCCGCCGCTGAGCTGGGCATCCGGACGAGCGCCCTCCGGGAATGGGGATTCGACCCGGCGTTCGCTCTGGAGCGGATGGTCGAGGAGGACCTGGCGGGGCTGGTCGACGCCGAAACTAGCCCTGACGTACAGCTCGACCATCCAAGCGGATTGGTGCACTTCGACATCTCGGCGCTTCCGGTGGAAGGCCCGGCGTTGCGCATCGTGATGACGCTGATCAACACCTGGCAGTCCAACATGCTGGCCAGCCGTTCCCGGCAGCTGATGCAGACCGTCAACGTCGTCGAGGAGGGCTGGCACGTGGCCGAGGGCGCGCTGGGCAAAGTGTTCCAGCGCAACACCAAGCTCGCCCGGGGGCTCGGCCTCGCCACACTCGCGGGGTTCCACCACATCTCGGACCTGCCGCCCGGTTCGGCGGCGCGCGCCCTGCTGCAGGAGGCCGAGACCGTGTTCATCTTCGGCCAATCGCTGCGCAGCGACGCCCTGGCCTGTGTCGAGCTGTACAACCTGCCGGCCGGTACGGAGGACACGATCATGAATCTCGACCGAGGCACGTTTCTGCTGAAAATCGGCCACGAGCCGCCGCTGCTCGTGCAGCACATCCGTTCGGCGGCGGAAACCCGCCTTACCGAAACCGACGCCGCCATGACTGGTCAGTCGCGCTGAACAGGTCCTGTTCCGACCGGCAGCCGGGTAAGCGGTGCACGACATCGCGAGAGGCCGGAAGCCAGCGGACACGCGAGAGGATTCCGGTGGTGCGAAACGGACTGACCAGGTCGGCGCTTCGCCAGAAGGAAGCAGCACCGAGCCTGCGACCCGCCCAGCACTGGTCAGACCTCGCGGACGCACAGCCCGCCGGATATCGGGGCGATTGGTGCTCCAGCAGGCTCGCCAGTGGCGCGAGAGCCACCTCACGCCCTCCTTATACGCGGAACATCCGCTCCGGTCAAGCAAACAGTGCCCAGAGGCAGCTTTTGCTGCCCTCGAGACAGGGACGATGCGGCCCCTGACAGCCAGCTTGGTACCGTCGGCCTCCCGGCGGACAACGCTGGCCAGAGAATGCCAGAGAATGCGGAACCGATGAAATAAATCCACACTCATCGGAACGACTCTCGAATAGGCCCGGCGATGCGGCCCAACGAGCACGTGCGAGCCAGGCCAACAGAACCGACAATTTTGACTTCTGCGAAGAAAGACGGCCTCGTGGATACGCTAAGAAGCCGGGGTTTGCCTGCCAGAGAGCCTGAAATGGGCTTGCGCAACCCGCTGGCCCAGCCCGGAGTGGTCTGGATGCTGATCGCCCCCGAAGATCTCACGACAGCAGCACGCGCCCTGCACCTCCGCCGAACTGATCCTGGCGGCCTCTTCGAGCGCACGGCTGAGCGGTTCGGCCCGGTCACCGCATGGTGCTCCCTGGCCGACAACGTCATCGGAGCCGCGAACTGGGAGCGACTGACGTTAGCCGAACAGTACGAAGCGGTCAACGAACGAGCGGGTGCTTTTATCGCCAGCGCCATGGTGTACTTGCGGATCAGCGGCCCCGGAGCCGGAGCCGTGCTCGACCGGCTGACACCGCGTGCGGTCTCCGACATGCCCATCGGAACCGCCCGCTTCGTCTTGTTCACCACCCAAGCAGGGGCCATCGACGACGAAGCCGTCGTATTGCGCCTCGGCCCCGAGGCTTTCCTCCTTTCGTGCGGAGGCGGCAAGCGCCCCGGGTGGCTCGACGCGGCAACGCGCCTGCACCCGGGAGTCGCAGTGGAGGAGGGGACACACGGCAGCTTCAACATCAAAGGACCCGGCAGACTCGAGACCGTATTGCGAATCATCAACAATCTCGATTCCGAGGTGGTCGCCAACCTCGCCCCCTTCGGCCACTGCGCGATTCGATCACCGGAAGGGAATCCGATACGAGTCGTGCGGACGATCATCGGATATGAAGTATGGGCAAGCCCTGATGTCCTGGGCCGCATGTGGCAGCGCGTGCTCGACGATTATCCCCGCACGGTCCCCTGCGGCTGGGATCTGCTCAATACCTACCGAATGGAGTGCACGGATATCGCGTTCGGTCTGTACCCGGTCGATCTTCATTCCGGCATCACGCTCAAGGAGGCAGGCTACGGATGGATGACCAGAGCGGGCGCCGACCACGACTACATCGGCAAATCACCTCTCCTCGACGACAGCGGACCGCGACTGCGACTGCGCGGCCTTGAGGCCGCTGGGGAGGTACCGGTGCCGGCCATCGGCGAAGAAATCACCGATGAGTCCGGCAACTTTCGGGGGCATGTGACTTCCGCCGCCCACTCCCCCAAGCTGAACCGGCCGCTGGCGTTCGGGCACCTGCATCCGGGCCTCCGGCCAGGGGCGAGCGTCGTGATCGACGGAACGGAATGGATCGTGCGGACCCTGCCGATCCTCGCCTGCCCCACCCGAGGAGACCAGGTCGACCACGGGAGGGCACTGGTACCGGCGACTGAACCCAGTCTCCTGCACCCGCCTGTGCCACGCGACCACGACGAGCAGGCCGTCGTCGACACGCTCTGAGAATCATCCCTCGGACGGAGGGAGTCATGCAGTGGCGCCAACCTACGACACCATCGTTGCCGGGCTCGGCATCATGGGCAGTTCGATTGCCGCCGAACTCGCTGGCCGTGGAAACCGCGTACTGGCCGTCGAAGCCCGGTGGCCGCAGCACCGGCACGCTGCCTCCGCTGGAGACTCTCGTATCCTGCGGCTCATTCACCCACACTTTCCCCACTACGCTTCCGATGCCGTGCCAGCCCTCGAGGCGTGGCACCGCCTCGAGGCCACGACCGGAAACCACCTCTTCCAGCCCACCGGAGGCCTGCTCGTCAGCCGCGCGGACGGCCCCGTCCTGTCGTCCTTCGCCGCCGCCGCGGAGTCCGCCCGTATCGCGTACCGGCTTTTCGCCAGCACCGAACTCCGATCACGTTACCCATGGCTGCATTTCCGGCAGGCGGACGAAGGCTTTCTGGATCTCAACGCGGGCATCTTGCTGGCAGATCGCTGTGTGACCGCGTATCAGCAAGCGGCCGTCACAGCCGGAGCCGAGCTACGATTCGGCACGCCGGTCGAGTTTCCCGAGATCATGCACAGCTGGCGGTCCAGCAATGCGCTCAGGATCTCGAGCGAGAAAGTGAGCGCCCGGCACTTGGTGCTCGCGATCGGGGCCTGGCTCGGTTCAGCTCCTGACCTCCTTCGCTGGCCTGAGGTGTCCATCGAGCGCACAGTCAGCCATTGGTTCTCGCCAGGGAATCAGGTGCCTCCCCTGGACGCGGACAACAGCCCCTATGTCGAATGGATCGACGAACAGCTCGAACTGTGCCTGATTCCCTCACTCCACGGACGCGTCAAGGTAAAGACACATCACACGGGCCAGCGGGCAGACCCCGCAAGCGGCCCCGCACCGCCGACCGCCGCCGAAGAAGAAGCCGTAAAGTCCCAGCTGGAAGCGTTGTCCGGGCTCAACCTTCGTCCGATCGACGCGGCATCCGCGATGTACACTAATACCGTTGGCGGAAGCTTCCAAATCAACCGCCATCCGATTGTTCACGACCTCATCGTGGTCGCAGCCTGCTCGGGCCACGCGTTCAAGTTCGCTCCGCTCATCGCGGCCCGCACGGCACAGCTGTGCGCCACCTGATCTCGACGCCGTTACCAGACTCCGAACACAACGCCGCTTCATCGTTCCAGCCAGCAAAACGCTCAACGGGCGACCACTGGGAGAGGCTCCAGCAATGGCTACGACTTACGTTGGGACCTCCACGCCTCGTCGTGAGGATTACAGTCTGTTAGTCGGCAGCGCGCGTTTTCTCGCCGATCTGAGGCTGCCGCACATGGCGTACGCAGCGGTAGTGCGCAGCCCCATCCCGCACGGCCGGCTCATCAGGTGCGGCACCGAAGCCGCCACCGCGTCTCAAGGAGTGCTGACCGTCATCACACCGGCCGACGTCGCCGAAGCCCGGCTGCCGTGCGTCGCTTTGATGCCTGGCCAGAAGTCCACCTCCTACCCCGTGCTGGACCAAGCGATTCGCTACGTCGGCCAGCCCCTCGCGGTCGTGGTGGCGGAAAGCGAGGCCGAGGCGGCCGAGGCGTGCGCGCTCGTAGAATTGGATCTCGAAGAGTTCCCTGTGGTCACCGACGTCGAAGCGGCATTGGAACCCGGCAGTCCGCTGCTGCACCCGGAGTGGGGAACGAACCTGGTCTCAGAGTGCGAGATCGGCGATTCGGCGCGCATCTGCGACGAAACGATGGAGGCCGCGTCCGAGGTCGTCGACCTGACCTTCCGGCTAGGCCGCGTCGCGCCTTGCCCGATGGAGCCGCGCGGAGTGGTGGCGCACTGGGAGAACGGTGCGGTAACGCTGTGGCTGTCCACGCAGGCAGCTCATCAAGCACGGGATCACCTGGCGAATGCGGCTGGCCTCTCCCACAGTCAGATTCGAGTGATCGCCCCGCGCGTCGGCGGCGCATTCGGCGCTAAGGAGCACCTCTATCCCGACGAGGCGGCAGTCTGTTTGGCAGCCAGAGAGCTCGCCCGCCCGGTCCACTGGACGGAATCGCGCGGCGAGCATTTCGTCTCCACCTTGTCGGCACGCGATGTCGTATACCGCGGCCGGCTCGCCCTCGACCGCACCGGGAGGTTTTTGGCTCTCCATTGCGATATTCTCGGCAATCTCGGCGCACACCCGTCCAACGTCGGCGGCTCGCCGTTGCTGGTGGGAGCGGCGATGCTGCCCGGACCGTACGTCTTCGACCGCGCGGGGGCTCGAGTTCGGGGTGTCGTCACGACGACCACGCCGATGGGTTCGTACCGCGGCTTCGGCCAGCCGGAGGCGACCTGGGCACGGGAAAGACTGATCGACGAGGCCGCTCGGCTGCTGCACGTCGATCCTGTCGATCTGCGAATCCAGAATATGGTGAAACCTGCTGACTTTCCGTATCAGAGCCGGACCGGCGAGACCTACGACAGCGGTGACTACCGACAAGCTTTGCGCTTGCTTCGCGACCGCGCGGTCGCTCCGGCGAACAGCGACGACAAGCGACGGCGAGCAGTGGGCTATTCCTGTCACGTGCTGTCGACCGGCATGGGTCCATCGGCGTCGTTCAAGGACATCGGATGGCAAGCAGGCGGATTCGAAACCGCGATCGTTCGGATGGAGCCGGACGCCACGGTGGTCGTCGCCGTCGGGGTCAACGCTTTCGGCCAGGGGATCGAGACCGCGCTCGCCCAGATCGCGGCCGACGAGATGAACGTTCCTCTGCATCGAGTTCGGGTGAAGATGGGCGACACCGACACCGCGCCGTACTCGTCAATCGGAAGCATCGCCAGCAGGTCGGTGGTCCTCGCCGGCGGGGCTACGATCCAGGCGGCGGCGAAGCTTCGGGACAAGATGGTCAAAATCGCCGCACATCAACTCGAAGCGGCGCCGGAGGACCTCGAATTCGACGAGGCGACTGTCCGGATTCGCGGAAACCATCTCTCCTGCGTACGTTTCGAGGACATCGCCGCGGCCGCGTGGCGCGGGTGGGATTTGCCGCCGGGAGTAGTGCCCGGACTCGAGGAGCGCGTGACATTCGACCCGGCGGGCTACACATTTTCCTATGGGGCGCACGCGGCCGCCGTCGCGGTCGACCCGGAGACCGGAGTCGTCGATCTCGAAGGGTACTGGATTGTCAATGATTCCGGCTCAGTCGTCCACCCCGCGATTGTCGAAGGTCAGTTGCGCGGCGGAGCCGTTCAGGGAATAGGCATGACTCTGACGGAAAACCTCTCGTACGACCGCGACGGTCGCCAGTTGGCGACAAGTCTCTCCCTCTATGGAGTCCCAAACGCGATAAATATCCCTGACATAGACATCACCATGCTTGCCATCCCCTGCCCGTTCACTCCAGGCGGAATGAAGGGTGTCGGCGAGGCGGGCATCGTCAGCGCACCCGCCGCAGTGGGCAACGCCGTCGCAGCGGCCCTGCCCGAAGTGGCCGGACGAATAACTGATGCACCTATCAGGCCGAGCACACTCTGGTCGCTCATAGCGCAACAGTCCGCCAATGGGAATCCTGACCGATAGGGAGAACTCCGTGAACTCGAGTCACATCATCGTCAGCGGCCGCCCCTTCAGCACAACCTGGCTGCGCGATAACTGCCTGTGCCCTTCTTGCCGACACCCGGAGAATTTCTCCAAGCTGGTGGACATCAGCGAATTGCCCGGACCGCCGGTTGCCGAAAACGTGCTTCTCGACAAGAACACCCTCGTCGTCGAATGGGGCGATCCGGCTCCACACCGCAGTTCCTATCCGGTCGCCTGGCTGCTCGAGCACGGCTTCCCCGCGGCACCGCCAGAGCACAGCGGTCCGGCACGAAGCACTTGGCACGAGGCGCACTGGGCCGCGGACCCGCCGGCCAGTTTCGACATCCGGGAGTGCAGCGCCGACGGCGGCCCCTGGGCCGAGCATCTGCTCAAGTACGGATTCGCGTTCTTCGACGACCTGACGGAAGCCGACCTCGACCGGTTCGTGACGGCCCTCGGCCCGGTGCAGAATACCGAATTCGGGCGTTTCATCACCGTGAAAGCCAATCCCGAGGTCAAGGATCTGACCACCACCGGCCACGCATTGCATCCGCACACAGATTTCTCCACCTACCTCCACCTGCCCCCGCTCCTGCAGTTCATGCTCTTCATCAAAAATGAGGCGGACGGCGGAGACTCAATTTTTGTGGACGGGTTCAAGGTGGCCGAAGATTTTCGCGCAGACCATTCCGACCAATTCACCACACTGGCGACGACACCGGTTAATTTTCAGCAAGTGTACACCGACTGGCGCTATTTTCTGAAGCGAACCCGTCCTATCATAGAACTCGACAACAAGGACGAGGTATCCGGCGTCTTCTTCGCCCATTCACACACAGCCGCCTGGCAGCTTCCAGCCGTCGAGATGGACGAATTCTATGCAGCCTACAATAACTTCTTCGACTACCTGAAGAATCCAGCATATCAACTCCGTACCCGCATGCGCGACGGACAGTGCGTCGCCATGCAAAATGGCCGAATCCTCCACGGAAGAACCGCCTTCCAGCCCGGGTCCGGACCTCGCGAACTGCTTGACGCTTTCGTTCCATGGGAGTACTTCGAGGCGCGCATGAGATTTCAAAATGATCATAAATGGTACGTCACCGAATAGCGAATTTCAGGATCGCCGTTTACGCAAATCCGGAACATCGACAAGATGAGGTGGCTGGCTTGAGTACCGATGCGACAGTGGGTCGTCCGCACGACTTCTCGTTCGACCCCAACGATCCGCACTTCGACGTGGACCCCAACCCGACCTGGGACCACCTTCGCGAAAACGCCCCCGTGTACTGGTGGCCTGCCGCCCACGGCTGGGTCGTCACCCGCTATGCCGACGTCGTCACCGTGCTCACGGATCGACGCTTCAGCACTGAGCTGATCCACTACCCGAAGCTGCCGCTCGATCTGCCGGACGACTTGCTGGAAAGCCATCGGCTCCTGGCCAGGCACGGCCTGTTCTGGGTACCGCAAGACGATCACCGGCGAATCCGGAGCGTTCTGGCCCCGCTCTTCACCGCCGGAGCCGTCGAGACGTACCGGCCAGTGGCCGAGCAGGTCGCCGACGACGTGCTCGACCCGCTGCGGGACAGGAACCGCCTCGACATCGCCGCGCAGGTGACCGCCGGACTCCCTCTTGAGATGACCATGCACCTGCTCGGGATGCCTCTCCGCCTGCACACCGAGTTCCGCCTCTTCGGCGCCGCTATCGTCGATCTGTTCTATCCCGGCATCAGCCAGGTCGCGGTCGAGGTGAAAGCGGCCCACCTGCCGCGGGGGCTGGCATTGCTCGACGAACTGCTGGACGAGCGCCAGACCGCCCAGAGCGATGACCTGGTGAGCAGCATGCTGCACGCCCGGCACAACGGCGACTCGCTCACTCGCGACGAGGTGCGCAGCATGGTCGCGCTGCTGATGTCGACCGCTTCCGAACCGGTCGGGCACCTGATCAACGTCGCGATGCTGAATCTCCTCCGCCACCCGGACGCGATGGAGCAGGTCCGCGACGACACGTCGCTGATCCCGGCGGCGATCGACGAAGCCTACCGGTACGACGGGTTCGGCAAGCTGAATCTGCCGCGCTTCCCGCTTGAGGACGTCGAACTCAGCGGCGTCCGAATCGGCAAGGGCGAACAGATCTTCGGGGCTTTCGCCAGCGCGAGCCGGGACGAGCGGGCCTTCCCGGACGCCGCCGTGTTCGATCTCCACCGGGACAAGCGGAAGAGCCTCCTGTTCGGCGACGGACCGCACGTCTGCCTCGGCCGCTGGCTGAGCATGGTGGTCGTGGGGACAATGGTGGAGAAACTCGTCACCGGCTTCCCGGAAATGCGGTTGGCCGGAGATCCGGTCTACACCCAGAACACCTTCTTCCGGAAGATGGTGTCCCTTCCCGTTGTCCTTGGACGGTGACCATGAACACCAGCGACCCGCTCCCCCAAGCTCGCCCCAGCGCGATCGTCGTCGGAGGAGGCCCAGTCGGCTGTCTGGCCGCGTCGCTGCTCGCGAAGCGGGGTTTCGCGGTAGACGTCTACGAGCGACGGCCCAGCTTCGTGCGACACGGCTTCGGCAACGAAGGCCGTACTATCAACTTGTCTCTCTCGCCCCGGGGCTTGCGGGCGGTGGCAAGGGCCGGCTGCGGTCAGCAGTTCCTCGCCGCAGCGATGCCCATGGACCGAAGGGTCGTGCACACAAGAGACGAGCAAGTGCTGACCACCACCTACGACCGGCCGGACTGGCGAAACCACTCGATCTCCCGCAACGACCTGAACCTTTTGCTGATGCGAAACGCGCAACGGTGGCCCGCGGTACGGGTGCACTTCGAGTCACGGTGTGAATCGATCGACTTCGGCCGCCGCCGGGCGGTCTTCACCAAGAATGGCCGCGAGCGCCTCAGCCGGTCATACGATTTGCTGGTCGGCGCGGACGGCGCGCATTCGCGCGTCCGCGCCGCGCTGAGCGACCAAGGAATTCTCTCCTATCAGGAGACAACCTTGGACTCGATGTACCGCGAATTGACCCTCCGGCCGGCAGAACCAGGTCAGCTGAGCAACAGCGCTATTCACGTGTGGCCGCGCGAGACCTTCTTTCTCTGCGCGCTCCCGAACGTCGACGGCACGTTCCGCGCGACCCTCGTGCTCCCGGCCACCGGACCAGCCAGCTTCCGGGAGGTCGACCGGACCGGACTGCAGAGCTTCTTCCGCGGGCACTTCGGCGAAACAGCCTCGGACATCGACTGGCACAGTGCGCACCTGCCCTTCAATCCGGCGTCCAGGATCGAGCAGGTCCTGTGCAGCACCCTGCACTACCGTGACTCCGTGGTGCTCGCCGGAGACGCGGCGCACACGATGGCACCGTTCCTCGGACAGGGAATCAACGCCGGTTTCGAGGACGTTCTCACGCTCGATGACATCCTCGGCCGCAGCAATCCGGCCGCGCTCGCCGCGGCACTGTCCTCGTACAGCCGCGAACGCAAGGTGCACGGCGACGCAGCGGCAACGCTGAGCATGGCAAACTATGTCGAACTGACTGCGGAGACCCGCGGCGGCCTGGCGTCGACCCCGGTCTCCGAGCCGCCGCTCCCGATCGTCATCAACTTCATGGGCCTTTCCTACCAGGAGGTCCTCCGGCGGCATCTGAAGGCCGAAGAAGACATCCGAGCCACGCTCTGACGTTATCCTGCCGAGGAATCGAAATGCGCTCAAACCACACACTTGCCCGTCTCCGGAACGGCAGTCCCGCTGTGGGCACCTGGCTGCAACTGCACAGTGTCCACGCGACCAGATTGCTGGTCGCACAAGGATGCTTCGACTGGATGCTCGTCGACTTCGAGCACACTCCGGTCGACCACACGACCGCCGCGCACATCTTCTCCGCCATCGCCGACTTCAGCGGCGGCCGCACGACCCCGCTCGCCCGGGTCGCAACCGGCTCCGTCGACCAGATCAAACAAGCACTGGACGCGGGGTGCCAGGGCATCATCGCGCCGATGATCAACACCGCCGAGGAGGCCGCGGCGGTGGTGCGCTGGTCGCGGTTCCCGCCGGAGGGCGACCGAGGCGCAGGCGGGCTGGCCCCGCATCTCTCGTTCGGAGTCAGCCGGCCCGCGTATCTCAGCGAAGCCAACCGCGAGACTCTCGTCGGGATCCAGATCGAAACAGCGGAGGGGGTCGAGAACATCGAGCGCATCTTGGACGTACCCGGGATCGATCTGATCTTCGTCGGCCCCAACGACCTGCACTTGTCGCTCGGCCTTCCGGCGATGTTCTGGAGCGCTGAGGACCGGTTCCGCTCTGCGGTCGCGACGGTCACCCGCGCCTGCGCCAAGGCCGGAGTCCCGGTCGGGATTCTGTGCCGCGATGCCGACGGGGTCAAGGACCGTGCGGCCGACGGGTTCACCTTTATCGGAATGGGCAGCGACGCGCACTTCATGCTGACCTTCGCCGGACAGCAGTACGGAGAGCTCCATGGCGTGAATGAACCGCCCGAGACGTGGTGCAACACGATCATTCCGCCCGCCGATCGCGATTCCGCCTCCGACGCCGGATGAGCGCCGTCACCGGTGTAGCCACGCGCCCGGTTCGGTGCGTCTCTCGCAACGGGGGCCGGCGGTGCCGAGCCAGGGCAATGGTTTGGGTGTGGGTACGTGGCAGGTTGTCGGGTGCCGACGGCGGGTCGGCCAGGCGATGAACTGTCCGGCGACCTAGCGATGTTGCCGGGCTTGCCGCTGGATCCGGCGCGGCCGCGGGCAGCGCTGGGCGATCCTGCGCCAGCGCAGCCGACCCGCGGACCGCGGGTGTCTCAGGCCTTTGTCCACGTGCCGCTTGCCCGGTTTCCCGGAGCGCGCCGGCAAAGGGGACAGAGCGCGGTAGCGACGATGACCCCGCCGCGGGTTGGAGGCAGGACTGCACGATTCGGCAGTAGGTCGATCTTCCCTCCGGATCCGCCGCGGCCGACCGGCTCGGAACCGGTCAGATTCTTTGGCACAGCCGGATGCGGTGTTCAGAATCGCACAAGCCCGTCGGTCGTGCCTCGACTGCCAAGTTCGTCCGGCACCGCACGGCGCGTCTCGAGCCACGGACCCGCGCTCGCGCACTCGAAAAACGTCGGTGTCCTGCCGGAACGGTGCCGCCGGAGAAGAGACGTCAGATGACGCGCGTTCGAGCCACAAAGGACAGCCGGCCGCTCACTCGAAGGCAGGGCCGCGGGCATAACTCATCAGCTGGGCGGAACACGCCTTTCGCTCGCAGGCGGCCGGTTGCGTCGAGATGCCGCCACCGAGCCGTCACCGGAGATCACTTTCAGCCCGATGACGCCGCCGATGATCGCCGCGATGCAAACACATTTGACCAGCGTGAGCGAATCGCCGAAGAGCACGGATCCGAACACGAGCGTTCCGCCAGAGCCGAGCCCGGTCCAGACTGCGTAACCGCTGCCGAGATCGATCTGCTTAAGTGCCACGCTCAGGAGAAACATCGACAGCGCCGCCGCGACGACAGCGATCGCTGACGGAACGAGCCGGGTGAATCCGCGGCTCTCGCCGGTGCCCAGCGCGAAGGCGATCTCAAAAACCGCCGCTGCCATCAGCGCCGTCCAGCCGCCGACGGCCGCCCGGTTGCCCCGGCGATGGCCGGATCCGGAAGAGCGGCCGCCCGCCACGCCGCCTTCCTCTCCTGCCGACGCCACCTGATCATCTCCCTCCTGCCCAGGCCCGCAAACCAACAATGCCCAGGACTATGCACGCGAAACAGGCCATCCGGGAAGCGGTGATCGGCTCGCCGTAGCGAATCGCCCCGATGCCGATCGCGCCAATCGCACCGGCACCCGTCATGATCGCGTACCCCACGGCGACGTCGATTCGGATCATCGCAAGGCTCAAGAAATAGATCGTTCCCGTCGCGGATGCGACCGTGAACACCGACGGCCAGAACCGGGTGAAGCCCTGCGCGACTTTCGCCCCGGCAGTGAAGGAGATCTCGAACCCGATGGCGACCACGAGATAAGCCCAGTACATGATGCCCCCGTCCCAAGAGCGAGACCTGTGGCTCCGAGTGTGCCCCAACGATTATTGCGACCCGTGAGCGCAGACCGGACAGGCACTATTGCCCACCCTTTCGGGCATCGCGGGCCACGCGATCGGCGCAGCCACCCCCCGACTTGTCACGGAGTGCAGCCAATTGTCCGCCTTTCGGGTGATCCCGGCATCAACGGGGAGCAGTCAAGGGTACCAACGGGCACAGTTTCCTGCCCGCGCCAGTCCGCCCCCGACAGGCTTCCGCTACCGCGCAGTAGATGCGTCGTCACGCATTCACTCCGGACGGACGCGCGCATCACATCGACGCCCCCGAAGCCACGCCAATACCGGAGTCCCGCCAACTGTGAAGTGAACATGCAATCTATATCCGTGAAAGCCGTTAGCGTCGAGACCGTGATCGCGTTCATTAGAGCTATTTCTCGTTGCCATAATGCGATTGAAGTCGCACTTTTTCCCGGCAAAAATACCCCCGGCACACATTTCAACTCCCGAAATCCCGACCGCACTTTTTCTGCAACCCCTTACGCTGCGAAACGGCAGGAGCAGCCCTGCTCGCCAGCTTCTCGTCCAACAACCAGGCAAGGAAACCGAATCCGGCCCAAGACGGCTCTCGAGGGCTCCAGTCGACGACCTCCGAGAAATCGACTTTCCTGCTGATCCGCGACACGCCTCCCAGCATTCCCCTCACTTGACAGAAACAGCAGGGAAGCAATTTCTTTCAGGACATCCCACTAGCCTGCAGCAACGGTCCTAACCAATGGGGAACCGGCAGGTTAACACAACTCCGCGACGGTCTTTACCCTTATCGCGGCAATCACCTGAGACTGTTGCGCCGACGGAATCGCGCCGACATCGGCGCCACCATCAGCGACGCGTCGGATCCCGCCTTCGCCTCGTATGCCGCCGATCGCGCCCGAGCACCGCGTGAGCCGCGCCTCCTCTTCGCCGTGGACAACTCCCCACGCATCGGCCGCTCCGCCGAGCAACTCCACAGTGGATTCGGCTGCTACACGGCTCGATCCGGCATCCGATGGCCGAATCGGCATTCCGGGAGGCAAACCGTATGGATCCGCAACCACTCCGTCCGAACGACATTTTCGACGACAAAGCCGACAGCGCAAGCAAACTCGCGCTCCGCGAATCCGGGGTTCTCGCCAATCGCGCCCCGGGGAAGACTGGCAAGCCGAGGCCAACCGAGTACGCGCAATATTTCCCGAGATCCAGGAGACACCGTGAATCAGCACATGCATCGCTACGACGACAGCGTCGCCGAACTGATCTTCGATCATATCCGCAGGCGTCTGCAACGCGACCCGATGGCACTTGACTGTCCGGATCCCGGCGAAAATCTCACCGCCCAACTGGACGGACTCCTGTGCGCAACCGGGAATGATCCCGAACACGTCCTCAAGCTGTACGATCGAGAACTGTCTCGCGCCGTGGTGTCGGCAGACGGCCCTCGGTACCTGTCATTCATACCCTGCGCCCCGATCAAGGCGGCACAACTATTCGATATGGTGGTGTCCAGCGACTCCCTCCAAGGCATCTTCTGGCAGGAAGCGGCCGGGGGGGGGGGGCCCGGGGAGAAAGGTTGAAGCCGGGGTGGGCGGCCCCCCCCCCCACCCCCCGCCCGCGGGGGGGGGGGGGGTTGGAGGGGGGTGGGGGGTGGG
>NZ_JBHZAG010000099.1:0-34726 GCF_042754125.1 Amycolatopsis sp. NPDC059235 | reverse complement strand
GCCGCCGCGCTACCGGCGGTCAGGCCGCCCAGCGCACCGGCCCCCACCACTCCGAGCCCGGTCATCCCCGCGGCCCGCAGGAATCGGCGGCGGTCCTGGTCGTTCTCCGCGCTCCGGTTGATCATTGAAGCCGCATGATGCTTGCCAAACACGGACGAACTCCTCCCCGCCCGCGCGGGGAGCGCGGGCGTCACTCGCGGCCGGCGAGAACGGATCCTTCGTGGACGATGCGAGTTCGGAGCCGGCGACGGACCGGTTTGGCCGGGTGCACCGATCAGGTGACCGGAATCCGGAGCCGGGCGCGTGTCGCCGGGGCCTTCGCCGGAGCCGCGATCCGGCGGCTCTCGACCGGGTGACCGCGGGGCTCGCACCAATACGCGCGGCCCTCGCCGGCGAATCACCGGTGACCAGCCGCCGGGGAAGGACTCCGCATGCCCGCCACCCGCTCAGCGCCGTCAGCGCGGGAAACCTTCGCGCTGACGCCGGAAGTCCTGATCGTCCTTGCCGCACAGGGGGACCAGCGTGCGTACGCGCGGCTGTACGAGTACCTCTCCGGGCCGGTGCACGGCAAGGTCAATGCGGTCCTGTGCTCGCCGGCCCAGTCGGAAGAGGTCACGCAGGAGGTGCTGCTGGAGATCTGGCGTCATGCTGCCCGGTTCGACCCGTCCCGTACAGCGAGGGTGCTGACGTGGGCGCTGACCATCGCGCACCGGCGCGCGGTCGACCGCGTCCGCTCCGAACAGGCATTCCGGAACCGGCAGGAAAAAGCGGCGCTGCTGGAGTTCCGCCGGCCGTATGACGACACCGGAGAGGCCGCACTGTCCATAGTGGATCGTGATCGGGTGCGCGGCGCGCTCCGCGGGCTCACCGCGCTTCAGCGCGAGTCGATCCAGCTGACTTATTTCTGCGGCCTCACCTGCCGCGAGGCCGCTGACCGGCTCGGTGTCGCGGTCGGCACCGTCAAAACCCGCATCCGCAGCGGAATGCTCCGGCTGCGGGACGCATTGGGCGCTCCCGGATGACCGCCGCCGACTTTCGCGCCCTTGCCGGCGCCTACGCGGTCGCCGGCCTCGAGCGCGGCGAGTCCGACCGGCACCTCGACGAGTGACCCGTCTGCGCGGCCGAGCTCGGGAATTCCGGGAGACGTGGCCTTGTCCGCCGTCCGCCGTGGCGAACAGCTCGTCACGCGGATCGCGCGGCCGCGTCCTCGACGCCGTCGCCACGGAGCTGAGGCCGGCGAGGTACCGGCCGCGCGACCGGCTTGGCCCAAGCACGTCGGGATCGCTAGCGTCGTGGTGTTTGCCCAGTGCGTCGGAACTGGCGGCGAGATCACGGCGCGGGCGGTCCCGCGCCGCGGTGGAGAGCGGCGTGAGCATCTGCCTTTGGCTGGCTTGACGACGGTGCTCGCCCGAATCTGTTCCCGGCCTGCCGGGTGAGCTGGCCGGGCGAGGCTATGCCGTGCGGCGTGCTTGCTGGCCAGGCGACCAGCAGTCTGCGGCCCGGTAGTCCGCGCAGCTCCAGGTCCATCGATTGGCGCGAGACAAATGCGGCGCGTGTCAGCTCGGCGCCGACAGTCCCGGTTGGTGTGCGAGTACTTCGAGACACGCGTAATGCGGCACGGTCAGACCTACCCAGCACACAGCGCACGGACTTGTCCAGCGGGCCGGCCGGTTCTGGTTGATGCCATGCGCGGGAACTCGGCGCCGACCGTCGAGGCCGCACGCGCTCTTGATGTAAAGTGCTTTTAGTGAATCGCTTGACAGGTGCTGCGGTCTGCGCTTTCCTGGGGTTGTCCGAGTGCGGACGACGGAGTCCGCGGGATGTTGGAGGAGGTAGCGGTGCTGAGTCGACGACGTGTCCTAGGTGGCTTCGCCGCCACGGCCGCGCTGGCGGCGTTGTCCGCGTGCGGTGGCGGTGAACGCGGGAGCGGGTCCGGCGGTGTACTGACGATCGCGTATCCCGAGCAGCCGAACAGTCTCGACCCGGCCAAGGCGAACCAGGCCTACGCGATTTTTCTCCAGGCGGCGTACGCGTCGTTGATCAATCGCAGGCCGGACGGTTCGCTGGCGCCCGGGCTCGCCACGTCATGGCGTTATGTCGGCGAGGGGAACCGGAAGTTCGAGCTGACCCTTCGCGAGGGCGTGCGGTTCAGCGACGGCGAACTGCTGACGGCGGACGGGGTGAAAAAACATTTCGACTACCTGATCTCGGCTGCGGGGCCGCAGGCGAACGCGCTGACCGGAGCCGTGGCGACCGTCACCGGGCCGTCGACTGTGGTGCTAGACCTCAAGGAACCGAACCCGGTTGTGCCGGACATGCTGACCAACGAGGCTCCGCTGGGCAGTGTGATCAGCCCGAAGGGGCTGGCGGCGCCGGCGCAGCTGGTCACCGTTTCGGCCGGTGCCGGGCCCTACCAGCTGGACCCGGCGCAAACGCTCGCGGGCGATCGCTACACCTACGTGCCCAACCCGCACTACTCGGGGCCGGGCACACGCCATTACGAGAAGGTCGTCATCAAGATCATGGCCAATCCCAACGCGGCGATGAACGCGTTGCGGGCGCGGCAGGTCGACGTGGTGGTCGGGCAGTACGCCTCGGTTCCCAGCGCCAAAGAAGCCCGGATGCAGATCAAGCACACGCCGGTGGTGTTCCTCGGATTGATCCTTTCCGACCGGGACGGGGTGAAGCTGCCGCCGTTGAAGGACCTGCGGGTGCGGCAAGCGATCAACTTCGCCATCGACCGGGAATCCGTTGCCCGTGCTCTCGTCGGCGAATACGGCGTGGCGACCGAGCAGACGGTCCTGCCCGGCACGGACGGCTACGTGCCGGAGAACAAGGATTTCTACCGCTACGACCCCGAACGCGCGAAACAGCTGCTGCGGGAGGCGGGCTACGGAGCCGGGTTCACCATGCCGGTGCTGACGACGACCTTCGCCAACACCATGTCCGAGGTGCTGAGCGACCAGCTCGGCAAAGTCGGCATCAAACTCGACTTGCACAACGTCGACGGCAACGCGTATTTCCGGGACCTTGCCGCCGGCACTTATCCCGCGGTTTCGGTCGGGTACGGCGGCCAGTCGATCTGGCTGGAAGGCAAGGGGCTTTTCGGACCGGACGCGCTCTTCAACGGGATGCGCACGCACAGCCCCGAATTGACCTCGCTGTACGAGCGGGCCGCTGGCGCCGATCCGGAGACCCGGGCCGGACTGGACCGCCAGATCGAGGACTTCCTGGTGAAACAGGCTTGGTTCGCGCCGGTGCTGTTCACGCCGGTGTTCTACTTCGCGCAGCCCGAGGTGAACGGGATCGAGCTGAGTCCTCGCGCGCCGTTGCCGAGCCTGCTCGACTGGCATCCGGCGAAGTGAGGGTGTCGTGCGCGGAATTCTGAGGTGGCTGCTGAGCTCGGCCGTGCTTGTGCTCGTGGTGTCGGCCTTGACCTTCGTCCTGGTCTCGCTCACGCCCGGCGACGCGGCACGCAGCATCCTGGGTGCGTCGGGAACCGAGGCGCAACACGAACAGCTCCGCCACCAGCTGGGGCTCGACCGTCCTCTGTGGACACGCTATGGCGAATGGCTGAACGGGGTGCTGCACGGCGATCTGGGCACTTCTCTGTTCACCGGTCAGCCTGTCTCGGCGGCGCTCAACGAGCGGCTGGGCGTCACCCTCACGCTCATCGTCGGCTCGATGGTCGTGGCGATCGCGGTGGGCGGAGGGCTCGGTCTGCTCAGCGCGGTCCGCGGCGGCCGGATCGGCCGGACCGTGGACGTGTTCTCCTTGCTCGGGCTGGCGATCCCGAACTTCTGGCTGGGACTGGTCCTGGTGGCGGTGTTCGCGGTGGCGCTGCGGGTTTTCCCGACGGGCGGCTACGTCGCGATGACGCAGTCTCCGGCGGGCTGGCTGGGCTCGATCGTGCTGCCGGTGGTGACACTGGGATTCGGTGCTAGCGCGATGCTGGCGAAACAGTCCCGGGACGCGGTTCTCGACGAGCTGGGCAAGGACTACGTCGTGATGCTGCGGGCGCGGGCGGTCGGGGAGCGTTCGGTGATTCTCCGGCACGTGCTGAAGAACGCCGCGGTTCCCATCGTGACCGTGCTGGGGCTGCTGTTCGTCGGCCTGCTCGGCGGGTCGGTGTTCGTCGAGACGCTGTTCGTGCTGCCGGGACTGGGAAGCACGGTCGTGCAGGCGACGACCACGCACGACATCCCGATGGTGCAAGGGGTCGCCTTGTACTTCACGGTCATCGTCGTGGCGGTCAATCTCGTGGTCGAACTGACCTATCGCAAGCTCAACCATCGGAGCGGGACATGAACCGAACGATGCGCAACCCGGTGACAGCCGTCTCCGCCGGGTTTCTCGTGCTGGTGATCGCGGCCGTGGTGTTCGCGCCGCTGCTCGCGCCGTACCCGCCGTTGGAGCAGGACCTGACGAACGTTCTGAGCGGGCCGTCCGCGGAGCACCTTCTCGGCACTGACAGCCTGGGCCGCGACGTGCTGAGCCGGCTGCTGTTCGGCGGCGGTTCGACGATGATCGGCGTAGTGCAGGCGGTGGCCGCTTTCCTCGTGGTGGGCGTTCCGGCCGGGCTGCTGGCGGGCTATTCGGGCGGGATGCTCGACACGCTGATCCAGCGGACGGCCGAGATCGTGTTCGCGGTGCCGGCGATCGTGCTGATCCTGGTCGTGCTCGCGGTGTTCCCGAACAACACCACGGCCATGATGCTCACGCTCGGAGTGCTGGGCGCGCCCGCGCTGATGCGGATTCTGCGCGGCAACACCAAGGTGATCCGGGGAGAACTCTCCGTTCAGGCCGCGCGGGCGAGCGGGTTGAGCGGGCCGCAGATCATGCTGCGCCACGTGCTTCCCCGCCTCATCGGTCCGATCATCGTGCAGGCTTCCTTGTTCGCGGCGACAGCGGTCCTGATCCAGACCGGGCTGGGGTACCTCGGGATCGGGGTGCAGATCCCCGATCCCAGCTGGGGGAACATGGTTTCCGAAGCGTCGCAGGCGATCGACCGCCAGCCCTGGCTGCTCGTGCCGTCGGGAGTGCTCATCGGGTTGGTGATCCTCGCCTTCGGCCTGCTCGGCGACGCGGCACGCGACGCGGCGGCAGCGCGGTGGTCGGCATCGTCAGGCTCACGGGCGCGGCGGGTTGTCACCCCGTCGCCGGACGCTCCCGACCCCGGGGCATTGCTGTCCGTGCGGGGCTTGACCGTGTCGTTTCCGGTGCAGGGACGGGAAACCACGGTGGTTCGCGACGTGCATCTCGATGTGCTGCCTGGCGAGACGGTCGGCATCGTCGGCGAGTCGGGCTGCGGCAAGACGGTCACCGCGATGGCGGTCCTGGGGCTGTTGCGGGGCGGCGGGCAAGTGAGCGCCGGCAGTGTCTGGTTCGAAGGCAGGGATCTCTGCACGCTCTCGCGTGCCGACCTCGCCGCCGTGCGCGGTTCGGGCATCGGGTTCATTTCGCAGGAACCGATCGCCGGACTCGACCCGGCCTTCACCGTCGGAGCGCAGCTGATCGAGACGATCCGCTTGCGCGGGTCGAGCCGGACGGATGCCCGCGCGCGGGCGATCGAACTGCTGAGCATGGTGCGGCTGCGCGAGCCGGAAGCGGTCGCGCGCCGGTATCCGCACGAGCTTTCCGGCGGGATGGCGCAGCGGATCGGGATCGCGCTCGCCCTCGCCGCGGAGCCGAGGCTGCTCATCGCCGACGAACCGACGACCGCGCTCGACGTGACGGTGCAGGCGGAAATCCTCGACCTGCTCGCCGGGTTGAGCAGGGAAACCGGCATGGCTGTCGTGCTGGTCACCCACGACTGGGGCGTGCTCGCCGCCGTGTGCGACCGGGCAGTCGTGATGTACGCCGGAGAGGTGGTCGAGCAGGGCAGCGTCGACCACCTGCTCGACGCGCCGCAGCATCCCTACACCCGTGGCCTCGCGGAGTCCAACCCGGCGCTCACGCCTCCTGGCCAGCGGCTGTCCGCTATTCCCGGCTCGGTGCCGAGCCCGGCGGAATGGCCGGCCGGGTGCCATTTCCAAGCGCGCTGCGCCCTCGCGACCGCGGCTTGCGCCGACCAGCCGATTCCGGTCGTCACGACCGCCCCGGGACGCGAGTCCCGGTGCCTGCTGACGGGAGCGCACTGATGACACCGTTGCTGTCCGTGGAAGCGCTGACCGTCGCTTACCGCACCGGCAGGCGCACGCCGCCGCTGGTCGCCGTCGACAGCGTGGACTTGGAGGTTCCGGCGGGGAAGACCGTCGGCATCGTCGGCGAATCGGGCTCGGGCAAGTCCAGCCTCGGCGCCGCGGTGCTCGGCTTGGTCCGTCCCGCCTCCGGCACGGTGCGGTTCGACGGCCGCGACATCACCGCAGTCTCCGCGAAGCAGCGCCGCGAACTGGCCGGGGAAGTGCAGGTCGTGTTCCAGGACCCCTACGGTTCGCTCAATCCGGTCAAGACGGTCGGGCAAACCCTCGCTGAGCCGCTTCGCCTGGTGCTGGGCAGGTCCCGTGCCGAGGCCAAGCAGACGGTGCGCACGGCCCTCGAGCGTGTCGGCCTGCCGCCCGAGGCAGCGGGCCGCTACCCGGCGCAGTTCTCCGGCGGACAGCGGCAGCGGATCGCGATCGCGCGCGCACTGGTGATGTCCCCACGGCTGATCGTGTGCGACGAGCCGGTCAGCGCGCTGGACCTGTCGGTGCAGGCCCAGGTGCTCAACCTGCTGCGTGATCTCCAGGACGAACTGGGCGTGAGCTACCTCTTCATCTCCCACGACCTGGCCGTCGTGCGCCACGTGTGCCACGACCTCGTGGTGATGCGAAGCGGCGAGGTGGTGGAGCGAGGCCCGACCGAGCAGATCTACCGGGATCCGCGGCACGAGTACACCCGCGCACTGCTGGACGCGGTGCCGCGCCGCCGTCCCCGCGACGTCCCGACCACCGGCCCCGCGCAGCACGACGCGGGCCGGAACAACGACCGATCAGATCCCCGACCGACAAGGAGCGCCTCGTGACCGGCATCGACCCCGCCCTGCTGACCCTGCTGGACCAGGTGGAGAGCGACTTTCCCGAACAGAGCCCGGAGAGCCGGACCCAGCAGCGGGCGCGGATCAACGAGATGATCGACCGGATGATGGTCAAGGGCTCCGAACCGGCGCCCGCGGTCCGGTCGATCACGGACTACGCGGTGCCGGTCGCCGGCGGCCGGATCGAGGTGCGCGTGTTCACCCCCGAAGCCGACGGGCCGCTTCCGGGGCATCTGCACATCCACGGCGGGGCGTTCTGGCTCGGCTCGGCGGTCGGCCTTTCCGAGGACATCGCGTGCCGGGAACGAGCCGCCGGAGCGGGCGTGGTCGTCGTGTCCGTCGAGTACCGGATGGCCCCGGAACACCAGTTCCCCGGCCCGGTGGAAGATTGCTACGCGGCGCTGGAGTGGATGCACGCCGAGCACGCGAAGCTCGGCATCGACCCGTCCCGGCTGTCCGTGGGCGGGGCGTCGGCAGGCGGGAATCTCGCGGCGGCGGTGTCCTTGCTGGCCGCGGAACGCGGCGGTCCCGCGCTGCGGCTCCAGTTGCTCGAGGTGCCCGTGCTGGACCTCACCGGCGGCCATCTCGACGACGCCGGCATCGAACCCAGCGACGCCGATTTGCCGCGGGTGCGCGGGATCTACCTGGGCGACCCGGCGCAGGCGACGAACCGGCTGGCCTCGCCGCTGCTCGCCGACGATGTGACGGGGTTTCCCGACACCCACGTCCTGACCGCCGAATTCGACGTGCTGCGCGGCGACGGCGAGGCGTTCGTGCGGCGCTTGCAGGAAGCGGGCATGCCCGCGACCGGGCACCGGATGGCCGGCCACCTGCACGCGTCGCCGATGCTGACGAGAGTGTTCCCCGCCGCGCGGCTCTGGCGGACGGAGGTGATCGAACGACTGCGCAAGGCACACGTCGCGGGGTGATGGAAGGATGGTCGAGGGCGCAGGGAGGGATGGGGCCGATGGCGAACGGGAAAGTGACGATTTACGACGTCGCGCAGGCGGCGGGCGTCAGCATCGCGACGGTGTCGCAGACCCTCAACCGCCCTGGCCGGGTCAACGCCCGGACGAGGCAGCGCGTGCTCGATGTCATTGACGAGCTCGGTTTCGTGCCGAAGGCGACCGCGGTTTCCCATGCGCGCAAGGCAGTCGGCCGAGTCGGCGCCATCGCGCCGTTCACCACCTACGACTCCTTTCGGCGCCGGCTGAAAGGCCTGTTGCCCGAGGCACAGTCGCAGGAGCGCGAAGTCGTGGTGTACGACCAGGTATCGGCGGCCGAGGCGCCATCGCCGCTGTTGAGCGCCGTTCCGGTCACCCAGCGGCTGGACGGGCTGATCATCATGGGCCTGCCGCTGGAGGACAGCCTGGCCGAGCGGTTGCGCAAGTCGGGCCTGCCGACGGTCCTGGTCGACAGCAGCCATCCGGAGCTGAGTTCGGTCTCCATCGACGACGAGCTCGGCGGATACCTCGCCGGCCGGCATCTGCTGGAGCGGGGACGGCGGCGGATCGGTTTCGTGTCCGAACCCGAGCTGACCTTCGCCACCCGCGACTTGCAGGGAAACCGCCGCGAAGCTGGCCTGCGCCGGGCGATCGCGGAGGACGGCCGCGACCCGGCCTCGGTCGAGGTCCACTTCACCGAGAACTCGGTGTCGGGCGGGCAGGCGGTGGTGCGGGAGCTGGCTGACTCCGGCCGGCTTCCGGAAGCCCTGTTCGCCCATCACGACGCGCTCGCCGCCGGCATTCTTCTCGAATGCCGCCACCGCGGAATCGCCGTTCCCGACGATCTCGCGGTCATCGGATTCGACAATGGCGATCTCGCCGAAGCACTGGAGATCACCACGATTCATCAGCCGCTCGAGGAATCGGGACGGCTCGGCGCGAAACTGCTGAACGATGCCCTCGCCGATCAGTCGGCCACCGTCCAGCACGTGCTGCTCCCGGTCCGCTTGGTCGAACGCGCGACTGCCTGATCCGCCGCGTTTTTTGACTGCCGGAAATTCCGGCAGTCCTCGGCCTGGGCGCAGCATGCCCATTTTCTTCAGGAAAGAAGGCAGGAATGTCTGTCATTGTCCGCACGCAGTCAGGTGACGTGCGTGGAAAATTCGCGCAGGGCGTCGCGGAATTCCTTGGAATTCCCTACGCCGCGCCGCTCGACCGCGGACGCCGGTTCGCCGCACCGCAGCCGCCGCGTCCGTGGCCGGGAGTACGCGACGCCCTCGAGTTCTCGGCCGCGCCTCCGCAGGCTCCGCCGCCCGGCCCGCAACCCGCGGTCTGGTCGCCCGGCGACAGCACGGAATCGTTGTGCGTCAACGTGTGGACGCCGGAACCGGCCGGCAGCGGACTGCCGGTTTTCGTGTGGATCCACGGCGGGGCATTTCTCTCCGGAACGGCCTCGATGCCCGGCTACCACGGGGCGGGTCTCGCCGCGGCCGGTCAGGTGGTCGTCACCCTGAACTACCGGGTCGCGTTCGAAGGATTCGGCTGGCTTCCCGACGCTCCCGCCAACCGCGGGATCCTCGACCAGATCGCGGCACTGCGCTGGATCCAGGACAACATCAGCGCGTTCGGCGGCGACCCCGGCAACGTCACGATCGGAGGCGAATCCGCCGGCGGAGCCTCGGTGGCGGCGCTGCTGGCCGCACCGCCCGCGCGCGGGCTGTTCCGCCGGGCGAGCGTGCAGAGTGCGTCTTCCCGGTTCCTGGACGTGGCCGAGGCAAGGCGCGTCACCGACATCATCGCCGCGGAACTCGGCTTGCCGGCCTCGGCCGCCGCCTTCGACGAGGTCGCGCCTGAGCGCATCCACGAGGTGCAGCACGCGCCGGTGGCGGTCATGGCGCAAGACCGCCGCGCGTGGACGATGGCCGAGGCGATCACGCCGTATTACCCGGTCATCGACGGAACGGTGCTGCCGCAAGCGCCTTGGCACGCGCTGCGCGCCGGGGCCAGCCGGGACGTCGATCTCATCGCTGGATTCACCCGCGACGAGTACGCGCCCTTCGCGGAGATGCAGGGCTTGGCCGACGCCGATCCTGCCGCGGTCGCACACGACCTGCGGCTCCCGGCGTCCGCGGTCGAGGACTACCGCGCCGGGAAGCCCGGCATCGCCGACAGCGCGCTGATCGTCGACATGATGTCCGATTCGCTGTTCCGGATGTCTTCCCTCTGGTGCGCCGAGTCGCACGCCGAAGCCGGCGGCCGGACGTATCTCTACGAGGTGACGTGGGACGGCACCCCGTTCGGCGCCTGTCACGGCATCGATATCCCGCTCGTCTTCGGGAACGTCGACGACGACGCCGCGCCGTTCCCGATGCTGTTCGGCGGCGGTTTGGAAGGTCTCGACGACTTCGCCGCGCTGTCGGCGTACGTGCGCAAGTCCTGGACGTCCTTCGCCGCCAGCGGCGATCCGGGATGGCCGCAGTACCGCTTGGACACCCGGCTGACCCGGCTCCTCGGGTCGCCCGTCGCCACCGTCGCCGACCCGGAGGCAGTCTCCCGCCGGGTCTGGGAGCCGTGCTACCGCGCATAGGACACCTGCACCACCGTTCGAGAACAACCGAAACAGCCAGGAGCAAGGGTGAAGAACTCTCCCCTCATCACTATCGGAACGCTGCTTTCCGCCGCGTTGATCCTGTCCGCCTGCACCTCGGGGGCCGACAGCGCCGCGCCCGCCTCGTCCGCGGCGCAGGCCGCGCCCGCCGGGGGAGGAGCGTGCGACAGCACCGGCAAGGCGAAAATGCCGACCCAGGTTCCGGGGATGGCCCCGCCCGCGACGAAGGAAGCGCCGATTTCGCCGACGCACCAGGACATCGCGTACGCGACGAAGTCGCCGGCGCAGAAACTCGACCTGTACCTCCCCGCGGGCGCGAACGAGAAAACCCCGCTGCTGATCGACATCCACGGCGGCGGGTTCCTCTTCGGCGACAAGCGACAGGAGGCTGAGCTCGTCGTCGAGGAGCAGGTCAAGCAGGGATATGCGGTCGCGAGCATCAACTACCGGATGGCGTGCGAGGCGAAGTTCCCCGCGGGCGTCCAGGACGTGAAGGCGGCGATCCGGTGGCTGCGCGCGCATGCGGCGGAGTACCGCCTCGATCCGGACCGGTTCGCCACGTGGGGCCAGTCGGCCGGGGCCTACCTGTCGACGATGGCCGCGGTCACCGGCGACCAGAAAACCGTCTTCGACGACGACAGCCTGGGCAACCCCGGGGTGTCCAGCGCCGTGCAAGGCGCGGTGAGCTGGTACGGCCCGTACGACTTCGGCGCGATGGACGGGCAGTTCGCGACTCATCGGCCGGCCGCTTGCACCAGCGACGTCCTCGCCCACGGCAAGGCCGACTCGCCGGAATCCACCTGGCTCGGGGGAGCGCTCGATTCGGTGGCGGACAAGGCGAAGCAGGCCAACCCGGCGACCTATCTGGCGACCGCGCGCACCATTCCGCCGATCAGTTTCGCGGCCGGTGACTCGGACTGCGCCATTCCGCACCAGCAGTCGGAGGACATGCACGACGCGGTGAAAGCCGCGGGCGGCCAAGCGACGCTCGCCATCGTCAAGGGCGCCGGCCACGGCCCGGCGGTGGATCAGGCGCAGACCGGTGCGGCACTCGAATTCGTGAACGGGCTGTTCAAGCGGAAGTGACTCCGGGCGCAGCGGGCAGCGCGAAACTGCCGGAGGGGTGAGAGGATCGGGCGCATGCCGGGCAACTTGTCGACTCCGGGCGCGAGCGTCGCCTCGCGGGTGTTCGCTCTGCTCGGCGCGTTCGATTCCGAGCATCGGTCGCTTTCGCTGACGGCGCTGGCGGCTCGTGCCGGGCTGCCGCTGCCGACTGTCTATCGAATGGCGGCCGAACTGGTCGGCCTCGGCGTGCTGGAACGGCGGGGCGACCGCTACGTGGTGGGACGCCGGCTGTGGGACCTCGGGCTCCTTGCGCCGGTGCAGTCCGGTCTGCGGCAGGTGGCGGCGCCGTTTCTGCAGGACCTCTACGCCGCCACCGGGGCCACGGTGCACCTCGCCGAGCGGGACGGCCTGCGCGTGCTGTACCTCGACCGGTTGCGAGGGAACGCGTCGGTGCCGGTGGTCAGCCGGGTCGGCGGCCGGCTTCCCTTGCACGCCACCGGGGTCGGCAAGGTACTGCTGGCCTGGGCTCCCGACGACGTGCAGGGCGAGGTCTTCGCGGCGCTGACGCGCGTCACCCGCCACACGATCACCCAGCCCGGGCAGTTGCGGGACCAGCTGGCGCGCATCCGCCGCGAGGGCTTTGCGCAGACTGTCGAAGAGATGACGCTCGGCGCGTGTTCGGTCGCGGTGCCGGTCCGGGCCCGTCCGGACGGCGAGCCGGTGGCCGCGCTCGGTGTCGTCGTGCCGGATTTGCGCCGCGGCCGGTCTCGCCTGGTTTCCGCGCTCCAGGTCACCGCGGCCGGGATCGGCCGCGGCTTGGCGGCGAACGGGCTTTCACTGAGCGAAAGCCCGGCGTAGCCGATCCCGGGGCAGGGGAGCCAGACTTCCGGGCATGCGCACTCAAGTCGCCATCGTCGGAGCCGGGCCCGCCGGCTTGCTCCTGTCCCACCTGCTCGACCGTGCAGGCGTCGAATCGGTGATCGTGGAGACCCGTTCGCGCGAGTACGTCGAGGCGCGGATCCGGGCGGGGATTCTCGAACAGTCCACAGTGGACCTGTTGCGGGAGAACGGGCTCGGCGACCGGCTGGACCGCGAAGGCGATCGGCACCGCGGCATCTACCTGCAGTGGCCGCACGAACGCCACCACGTCGATTTCGTCGACCTGGCCGGACGCGGCGTCACCATCTACGGCCAGACCGAGGTCACCAAGGACCTGGGGCGGGCAAGAGCGGCCGCGGGCCAGGAAATCCGTTACGAGGTAAGCGAAACCGCCGTGCACGACCTGGACACCGACCGGCCGTGCGTGACGTTCACCGGACCGGACGGCGTCGCCGAGCGCCTCGAAGCCGACGCAGTCGTCGGCTGCGACGGCTCTTTCGGGCCGTGCCGCACCGCGATCCCGGACGCCGCGAAGCAAACCTGGCAGCGCACCTACCCGTACGCCTGGCTGGGCATCCTGGCCGATGTCGCCCCGTCGACCGATGAACTCGTCTACGCCTGGCATCCGGACGGGTTCGCCATGCACTCCATGCGCTCGGCCACCGTCAGCCGGCTCTACTTGCAGGTGCCCACCGACACGAACCTCGCCGACTGGCCGGACGAGCGCATCTGGGCGGCGCTGGCGACCCGGCTCGGCCACGGACAGGACGGCTGGACACTGACGCCGGGCCCGATCACGGACAAAAGCGTGCTGCCGATGCGAAGCTTCGTCCAGCAGCCCATGCGCTACGGCAGGCTGTTCCTCGCCGGCGACGCCGCCCACATCGTGCCCCCGACCGGAGCCAAAGGGCTGAACCTCGCGGTGGCGGACGTCGCTCTGCTCGCGCCCGCGCTGACCGCCTTGCTGCGGGACAAAAACCCGGCCCTCGCTGACGCTTACTCCGACACCGCGCTGCGCCGGGTCTGGCGCAGCACGCACTTTTCCTGGTGGATGACCACGATGCTGCACCAGTCCGGGGACCCGTTCGACCAGCAGCTGCAGCTGTCCCAGCTCCGCTGGCTCGCCACCAGCCAAGCCGGAAAAACCGGGCTGGCGGAGAATTACGCCGGTCTGCCGATCGGATGGTGAGGGAACCGGACGCGGTCGCGGGCAGGCCCCACGCCGAAAATGCCGCGGCAACCGCCCCCGGTGTCCTCCTCGAGCCGGTGCGGGTACGGACGCGTGCGCGGGTTGATACCGGTTGTCGGGAGCCCGCGGCCCAGTGCAGTCGAGATGTCCCTTGAACGCGAACTCCTCGGGATCGATGCTCATCGCCGGTCTCGCCGAGGTCCGCTGTCGCAGGTGAACACCGGTTCGCGGGTGGAGCACATTTCCCCGATCGCGCATGGGGGAAGAGGTGCTCTCCGGTGCTCCCTTCGACGGGCGACCGGGCTTCAGTCCGGCTGGTCTGGCTGTCGAGGATCCCTGAGCGGGATCGGAGGAGCCGGCATGATCATGTAAAGTGCTTTTTATGAATCACTTGACAAGGGGGTCCGGTCTGAGGTTTTCTGGAGTAAGGACCCAAGCACGGACGGTAAGGCGTGCCGGGTGCCTGAGGAGGTAGTGGTGCGCAGTCGACGGCAAGTGCTCGGCGGATTCGCGACGTCCGCGGTGCTGGCACGTGCGGGAGGCGGCCCACCTGCCGGCCGGGCCGGCGACGAGGACGGAGTGCTGACGGGCGCGCATCCAGATCCGCCGGAAAGCCCGGATCCTGCGACGGCGAATCGGGCATTCGCGATCTGCCTGCCGGGCGGCAATCGCGAAACCGGCCCGTGCCTCGCGGCTGCGGGGACTGTGGACGCCGTCGAGGTCCGGCACGCCGGGAACTCCGTCGGGGTGGCCGGGCGATCGTCCGGAATCCGGTCGGCGCCGGAGCGCTGCCGAGGCGTCGCTCGCCCGCCGTGACGGACTGGCCGCCGGCGTCGCCCTTTCGAACGCCGGCCCGGCCTATTTCGGCGCCAGGCGACCTCGCCGAAGCGCCGGAAATCACCAGGATCCGGCGCCCGCTCGAAGAATCAGGAGCGCTGGGCGCGAAACTCCGCGGCGACGCCCTCCCGGCCAAGGCTGCAGCGTCCAGCACCTCGCGTTGCCGGTGGGGCTGATCGAACGCACCACCGCCGGACCGGCACGGTCGGCGCGCAATGCCCCGGCTGCCGGGCAATTTCTGTTCGCCAGCCTGTTTCTTGATGCCCGTTTTTCTGCTGCGAATGGAAAATTCATGATTGTCAAGACAACTTCAGGAAATGTGCGCGGCACCGTCTCCGGTGGAATCGCGGAGTTCAAGGGGATTCCTTACGCGGCGCCGCTCGACGGGGGACGCCGGTTCGCGCCGCCGGAGCCCGCCGAGCCGTGGGACGGGGTACGGGACGCGACGGAATTCTCGGCCGCGCCGCCACAGGCGCCGCCCGTCGGGCCGATGCCCGCCGTCTGGTCGGCGGGCGACAGCACCGAATGCCTGAGCGTCAACGTCTGGACGCCGGAGCCGCTGTCCGGGGGACCTCCGGTTTTCGTCTGGGTGCACGGCGGAGCGTTCCTCGGCGGAGTGTCGTCGGAACCGAGTTGCGACGGCGCCCGCTTCGCCGCCGGTGGCGCCGTTGTGGTGACAATGAACTACCGGGTCGGCTTCGAAGGTTTCGGCTGGCTTCCCGACGCGCCGTCGAACCGCGGCATCCTCGATCAGATCGCGGCCCTGCGCTGGGTCCAGGACAATGTCGCCGGATTCGGCGGCGACCCGTCCAACGTCACGATCGCGGGAGAGTCCGCCGGCGGGGCCTCGGTCGCGGTCCTCCTCGCTTCTCCGCTCGCGCGGGGTCTGTTCCGCCGCGCGATCGTCCAGAGCTCCTCGTCCCGCTTCGTCGGCGAGGGCGAAGCGCGGCGGGTCACCGAGATCATCGCCGCGGAACTCGGCGTTGCCGCCTCGGCCCGGGGTTTCGCCGAGGTGGCCTCGGAGCGTGTTCACCGGGTGCAGAACAGTCCGGTCGAGGTGATGGCGAAGGACCGCAGTGCCTGGACGACGGCCGAAGCGATCACCCCGTTCTACCCGATCGTCGACGGCGTCGTGCTGGAGCAGGCGCCGTGGCAGGCGCTGCGCGCGGGAGCGAGCCGGGACATCGACCTCATCGCGGGTTTCACACGCGACGAGTTCGCGGCGTTCGCGGAGATCCAGAATCTGCTCGACGCGGATCCTCGCCGGATCGCCCGCGACGTACGCCTGCCGGAATCCGCTGTCGACGAGTACCGCGCCGGAAATCCCGGCATCACCGACGGCGAACTGGTCGTCCGGATGATGTCGGATTCGTTGTTCCGCATGTCGTCCCTCTGGTGCGCGGAAGCACACGCCGAGGCGGGCGGCAGGACTTTCCTCTACGAGGTGACCTGGGACGACACGCCGTTCGGGGCGTGCCACGCCATCGACATCCCGCTCGTGTTCGGGAATCTGGACCAGCGGACGACCTCCTTCCTGTTCGGGGGGCACCCGGTCGACGCCGATGGTTTCCTGCGTCTGTCCGAGGAAGTCCGCAAGTCCTGGACCGCGTTCGCCGGGACCGGCGATCCGGGCTGGCCGCGTTACGAACTCGACAGCAGGCTCACCCGCCTCCTCGGCTCGACCGTCAAGACGGTCGCGGATCCGGAGGAGGTGTCCCGCCGCATCTGGCATGCGCGCTACAGCGGATAGCTCCTCTGCGCCTTCGGCGGAACCCCCATCATCCCTGCGGACAGGACCATTTGTGACCAGCTCATCGACCCGTCCCGGCCCCGTCCGGAAAATCCGGACGGCCGCGGTCTTCCTCTCCGCCACGCTGCTGTTAGCGGCCTGCGGCTCGGAAACCGGCACAGCGTCCACCAATCCGTCCTCCCAGCCCGCCGCTGCCGCCGCGGGGTCGCTGTGCGGCGCCGACGGCAAGATCAACATGCCGACAGCGGTACCGGAAGCTGGGCCGCAGACAGCCCCGGCACAGGGCAAGGCCGCGACACCGACTCACAAGGACCTCGCCTACGCCACGACATCCCCAGCGCAGAAACTCGACCTCTACCTCCCGCCGGGAGCCACCGGGAAGACCCCGCTGCTGATCGACATCCACGGCGGCGGATTCCTGCTCGGCGACAAGGCACAGGAGGGCCAACTGCTCGCGCCGGATCAGCTCGCCCAGGGATACGCGGTGGCCAGCATCAACTATCGCCTCGGATGCGAGGCACGGTTCCCCGCCGGGGTCCAGGACGTGAAGGCCGCGATCCGATGGCTGCGAGCCCATGCCGCGACCTACAATCTGGACCCGGACAAGTTCGTCGCCTGGGGCCAGTCCGCCGGCGCGTACCTGTCGGCCATGGCCGCGGTCACCGGGGACCAGAAGACCGTTTTCGATGACGACAGCCTGGGCAACGCCGGTGTCTCCAGCGCCGTGCAGGGTGCCGTCGCCTGGTACGGCCCGTACGATTTCGGCACGCAGGACAAGCAATTCGAGAAGAATCGCCCGGCCGCGTGCAAGACCGAGATTCTCAAGCACGGCCCGTCCGACGCCCCGGAAAGCACCTGGCTCGGCGGTGCGCTCGACACCGTGCCCGACAAAGTGAAGCAGGCCAACCCGGCCACCTATCTCCCGACGGCCCGTTCGATCGCGCCGATCAGTCTCGCCGCCGGAGACTCGGACTGCCTGATCCCGCACCAGCAGTCGCAGGACCTCCACGACGCGATCAAGGCCGCCGGCGGTCAGGTGACCATCAGCATCGTGCCGGGGGCGGGGCACAGCACAGCAGTGGACAAGGCCGAGATGCACTCCGCGCTGAAGTTCGCCGACGGCCTCTTCAAGCGGTGACGCGATCGACTCCGCGACTCGACTGATCTCTCCTGGCTCTGCATCCGAGTCCCGACGCGATCGGCCGCGTGGAGCGCACTGAAGCCTTGCGGGTTTCCCGCATCAGGAGGTGAGCAATGCCGAAAGCTGTCTTCGGCGATTCGCTTTGCTTCGGCAACCGGCGCAATTGCGAGATGCTCGCAACTCTGGGCCGCTTTCATGCCGAGAGTTGCGGAAGCGCGGGCATCCGGAGCCCTGGATCCGTTGTGGGCGCGATGGCCGTCGGCCTGGTCATCGAGGTCTGGCGCAACAGCCCTGTCGAAGACATGCGAGCCGGTCGTCATGGACCGGACGGAGCGGTGATATTCGCCGAATCGACCGCGCTGCACGACGAAGCGGTCCGGGCGCTGACCGCGGCGAACCGGTCCGCCGGACTCGTCGGCTTCGAGAAGCACTTGGTGAACCGTGCACGGCCATGGGCCGGGGCGTCGGGGCGGACGCTCAAGGATTTCGGCTACGGCCACTTGGGAAGATACGAGCGGTACGTCAAGAACAAGACCAACGTGCTGCTGGGCATCGAAGCGCACACCTGCGTGCGGGACGGCCTGCGGCTTTACTTGACGCACACGGCGCTTTCGTGCGGGATCCACCACAAGGGAATGCCCGCCTGGCCGGTCGTCGTCGACCGGATCAGCCGCCTCGTCGCCGAACCGGATCACCCCGCTTGGGGAGAACAAGGGAGGGGTGCGCGGGCCGTCGCCGGGATGCCGGCCCGGGTTCAGTCCATCGATCAGCTCGTCAGCGGGCTCCTGACGAAACCGTCGGGTCTCCCGGTCGACGTTCTGGAATGGCTGACGGACCATTTCCTGTATCACGCCGCGCCGCCTTTTTCCGGATTCGAGTGAGGTGGTGCCCGCTCGGCGGCATAGCGCACTGGATCGGTCGGGGATCCAGGGAGGGGGTTGATTCGTGTGCGCGAGAGTTTGTGTGCGCGGCGGACAGGCCAATGACAGAAATGTGCTTTCCCTGAATCGCTTTGCGGGCTTCGGGATTTTTGACGTAATGGTACGGACGATGGGGTGCGGGTTCCGCCGACGCACGACAAGTTCCGAAACCCCTGCGGCGGCAAATCTGCGACGTCGAAAGTCAGATCGACGACCTGGCCGTTGTGTTCGGCCCAGCTGATCGGAGGAGATCGAGAAGAATGAGCATTATCAGAAAAGCACTCGTCCTCGTGGCATGTGTCGCAGTGATCGCTGGTGTCGCCGCGCTGCCTGGCGCGGCGTTCGGATCCGTCCAGGACCATCAAGCCAGTCGGTTGCGGAACGCCTGCTACTGGTGAAGCAGTCCGCACGATGATGTTCGCGACTAGGGCCCTTTTCCTCGGGCGTCGCATCGTAGCTGGTGAGGTCAGTGGATCGCGGGCAGCCAGGGGAAGAATTGTTCGCTCTGTTCGGCCGCGGTGCGGGAGGCGGCTGCAGATTGCGCAGAACTGCTTGACTCCGGCGAGGGTGCGCAGGCAGTCGGAGGCCTTCTGCCGGAGCCTTCGCACCCGCGCTGGGGTGGCAAGTGATCAGGGAGTCCTTGTCGGTGCGGGCGTGGCGTGCCCGCACCCTCCTCGTCATGGCCGCAACCGTGCTTTCAGAGACTGGAGGGCCGAAGAGGTCGCCCAGTGCTTGGGCGATGAGTTCCGGAAGGCGGAACCGTCCGACCTGCAGAGGGAGAACGACCGCGGTCTGCGGCCCGTGCCGCAACCGTGATCGGCCGCCTGGCGGCGTTCCGTCCCAGCCTCGGATGCGGCTGCGAGGCTCGCGCCGCTGCCAGCGCGCGGGCCAGGTTCGTGCCGCTTCCGCTCATGGCGGTTTCCGCCAACCTCAACGTTGAGCCCGGATGGCCAGACCGTCGCCCGGCTTGCGTCCGCTCTTGTGCCACAACGACTTCGGCGCCGGCTTGGCGAACGGCGAGTCCGGCGACGGTGGTGCGGAGGAGCTGGTCGAATCCATCGCCCAGCCGGTGCCTCGACTCGACGTTCTCGACGCGAAGCTTCACGACCTCATCCTGCGGCCGTTCGACCGGCCGGGCTGTCCGCCTGATCTTGCCGGCTACTGCGTCCGCTCCTTTTCCGGCGGATCTGAGCATAAGGCGCATCCGGTCCGTGGACAGGACTGCGATTCCCGATTGAGGAAGGCAGCCAGTCCCTTGTGGCCGGCATGCGACGGCGACCTCGTCGAAGACTTGCCGCTCGAGGCGGATCCGCGCGGTGCGCACCCGCTGGCGTCGGCAAACGCCAGCGCGGAAGTTTCACGGCCCAGCTCGAAGCTCAACCGGACGCACACGAGGCACCGCCCCCGGCGATGATCTGTGTGCCCGTCGCCGATGGCCGGCAAACGTCAAGGGGTCGTTTCCCGGAGCCAAGAGCAGGAGTTTCTCCGACGAACCCGTTCTGAAACTGTGTATCGCCACCGAAGTGACAGGGGCCAGTGTCGGCGAGATCCTGGTCGCGAAGCCCAGCGGTTCGCGTACCGCGCAGTTCGGCGCTTGTCGTCTGTTGTCCGCGGCGAAGGGGGAAGGAGATCATATCCACGGTGGCCGCCGTTCAAGGAAAAATGGACCTGTGGCACCGTGCCGACCACGCCGGGCTTTCCAGCCGCGCGAACCGGTCTGCCGTGTTCGCCGCCTCCGTGGCGCTCACATTCTCAAAAGGATCTCCTTCCGGTGTGTCCTGTTCCGGTTCCGCCGCCCGGTCGACGACGCGGTTTTCTTCGCGCATTTGCGAGACCGCCCATCCATTTTGTGGCTATGCATGGTGCATGCGCCTGACAGCAGTAAGCATGTCCTGGCTCGCCGTGCACGACCAATACCGATCCGGCGACGCGCGATGCCTGTATCGCTATGGACGCGCATCTCGGCCCAGGCGCATAACACTGGCCGGACCGTGTTCTCGCAGCGGAAATCGGACTATCAGAGAAATCGAGTTCGAAAACCGGCGGATAAGTGATCTAGTGGCGCGTGTTCCTGCAGTGGCTGCCCGCGTCGGTGAGTGCGGTATTGCCCCAGGTGCGGTGAGAGTCGCCGCAGATGACATCTCAAACCTGCTTCATGATTAGTGAATCCGCGATGGAGCCTGAAGCGTTCGTGGTTCGGACGCCTGGCACTCGGGTGTGCGGCTGGACCAGACGACGTGACCGTGTTCGACACGGGCGGGACGTCGTGCTCCGGATTTTGCTCAGCCTGCGGAACGGCGATTCGGGCGCTTTCGCGTCCATTCTCAAGGCGACGCAGAGCGAGGAAATCGCCCGGTCTGGGCCGACTTTCCGGGTGTGCGGTGGCGGGCCTGGCAGGCTGGTCGGGCGCCAGGTTCCTGGTCGGCGGAACCGAAGGATGCCAGCGCGAGCCCAGGCTTCGGCCTGCGCGACGCGGCAGGGGGATGAACTGGCGGGTGCGCTCGCCGGACGGCAGGTGGCGGCAGGGCGCTCCTCTCGCGGGTTCGACGCGCGGATGCCAAGCGCTGACGGCGTCACGCGTCCGATCTCAGCGGGGCCTTCGAAAGCAACTCGAGGGCGATGCGGGAGGTCGCGAAAGGCGCAAAGTCTTACTCGGATGGGTTGCGCTCGCGGCTTGACCCTTCGATGCCTTGACGTGTCCTCGGCAGGGTGGTAGCTCTGTGCGACATTATCTCGTAATGTTGCACATCGAGAAGGTGAGAAGAAGTGTCGCACTCCGAACACGTGGGACGCCGGTTCCGTCGGCTGGCGACAGCGGGGCTGGTTCTGGTGACGACGCTTGCGCTGCTGGTTCCCGGTGCGGCGGCTTCGGCGGAGCAGGAGGGTTTCGCTCCGGTGGATCGACCGGGTCCGCCGTTGACGGTTCAGGATTCGGTGCTGGCGGGTGCGCTGTCCTGTTCGCCTGGGGTGCGCGGCGCGAAACGGGATCCGGTGCTGCTCGTCCCAGGGACCGGAGGAACGCCGGAAACGGTGTTCGGCTGGAATTTCCTGCCCGCGTTCAAAGCCGGCGGTGTGCCGTACTGCGCGGTGACGCTCCCGCGTGAAGCAGTCGGCGACATCCAGGTTGCCGCGGAGTACGTGGTGCACGCGGTCCGGGCGATGCACGCGGATTCAGGGCGCCGGGTGCAGATGCTGGGGTGGAGCCAGGGTGCGGGTCCGGCGCCGAGGTGGGCGTTGCGGTGGTGGCCGGATCTGCGTCCGATGGTGAACGGGCTGATCGCGATCGATCCGCCGAACCGGGGGTCCGTCGCGGCGAATGCTCTGGGGTGCGGGCTGGTCAACGCCATGTGCTCGCCGGCGGTGTGGCAGCAGCGATCCGGGTCGGACTTCGTGGGCGCGCTCAATTCCCGGGCGATGACGTTCCCGGAGGTGAAGTACACGGTGATCTACACGCGCATCGACACGCTCAACCAGCCGAACCTCAACGGGTACGCAGCAACGCTCCCGAACGGGCCCAACGTCAGGAACGTGGCACTGCAAGACGTGTGCCTGAGCGCGGTGGCGCTGGGCGCCGAGCACGCGCAGACGCTCGGGAACGCGGTGACGAACGAGTTGGTGATGGACGCGCTCAACCATCCAGGAGCGCCTGCGGATCCGGATCGGATCGACCCCGCGGCGTGCGCGCGGCTGGGACAGCCGCACTCCGACCTTGTCGCGCAAACGCTGGGAATCTCGAACCTGTACGGGAACGCGCTCACAGTCGGCATACCGCGTGACGCGGTGGACGCGGAGCCGCCGCTGCGGTGTTACGTCTACTCGTCGGAAGCACTTCCGCGGCGATGCCTCGCAGACGAGGCGTGAATCCGCTCGACGATCGCGAAGCGAAAGGAACGGAATGTACCCAGGCGCGCACGCCGATCGCTTCCCGGACAAGCCGGCGGTCGTCGTCGCCGGTTCGGGAGAGTCGCTGACCTATCGGGAGCTGGAGGACCGATCCCTTGCACTGGCCAGGTTCCTGCACGATTCGGGGATGCGCCGCGGCGATCATCTCGCACTGCTGAGCGACAATTCCCCGCAGGCGTTCGAGGTCTACTGGGCCGCGCTGCGGTCGGGCCTGTACATCACCGCGATCAACTGGCATCTCCAGCCGGCGGAAGCGGCGTACATCGTCAAAAACTGCGGAGCGAGCGGGATCGTCGCCTCCGGGGGCCTGCGCGAGCTTGCCGAGCGGCTGGTTCCGGAGATGCCCGAGAGGGCGGTCCGGCTGGTGTTCGGCGGCCGCGCCGAGGGCTACGAATCGTATTCCCGCGCGCTGGCCGAGACCCCGGCGGAACCGCTGCCGGAACAGCCCCGTGGCGCGGACATGTTGTATTCGTTGGGCACGACGGGCAGACCCAAAGGGATCAAGCCGCCGCTGCCGGACCGGCAGGTGCACGAGCCGGGCGACCCGTTCGTCGACACGTTCGGTCCGCTGTACGGATTCGGCCAGGACACGGTCTACCTGTCGCCCGGACCGACCTACCACGCCGCGCCGCTGCGGTTCAGCGGCGCGGTGCACGCTCTCGGCGGGACCGTCGTGCTGATGCGACGGTTCGAACCGGAGCAGGCGCTGGCAGCGATCGAACGGCATCGGGTAACACACAGCCAGTGGGTGCCGACGATGTTCGTGCGGATGCTGAAATTGGACCAGCCGACCCGGGAACGCTACGACCTGTCCAGCCAGCGAGTCGCCATCCACGCCGCGGCACCGTGTCCGGTGGAGGTCAAGCGCCGCATTGTCGACTGGTGGGGCAGCATCGTCCACGAGTACTACGCCTCGACCGAGGGCAGCGGTGCGACGTTCATCGACAGTTCCGAATGGTTGCGCAAACCTGGCTCGGTCGGGCGCAGAGGCGTCGGGACTCCGCATATCTGCGCCGACAACGGCGCGGAACTGCCCGTCGGCGAGGTCGGCACAGTCTATTTCGAACGCGCCCTGCCGCCCTTCGAGTATCACAATGACGCCACCGCGTCCGCGGCCGCACGGCATCCCTGGCACGAGGCCTGGACGACGACCGGTGACATCGGATATCTCGACGAGGACGGCTATCTTTTCCTGACCGAACGCAAGGAATTCATGATCATTTCCGGTGGAGTCAACATCTATCCGCGGGAGGTCGAGGACGCCCTTGCCATGCATCCCCAGGTCGCCGACGTCGCCGGTTTCGGCGTCCCGGACGAAGAAATGGGGGAGTCGGTCACCGCGATCGTGCAGCCGGCCGCCGGCGCGGCGACGGGATCGGAGCTTGCCGCGGAATTGAGGGATTTCCTGCGCGAGCGGATCGCGCACTACAAAGTTCCTCGCGTCATCGAGTTCACCGGCCGCTTGCCGCGGACGCCGGCCGGCAAGCTGCCGAAGCTGGCCGTCCGGGCACGTTATCTGTCCCAGCACTGAACGCCGATCTCTGAGGAGAATGACCATGCGGATCCAGGCTGCCGTGCTGCGGGGCGGAGACCTGCCGTACGCGATCGAAGACGTCGAGCTCGAGGAACCGGGGGAGAGCCAGATACTCGTCCGGATCGTCGGCGCCGGGTGGTGCCACACCGACCTTCTGCCGCGCTCGCCCGGGTTTCTGGCCGCGCCGCCGATCGTGGTCGGGCACGAGGGCGCCGGGGTGGTCGAACGGGTCGGTCCCGGCGTGCGCGAGATCCGGGTCGGCGACCACGTCGTGCTGAGCTATGACTCGTGCGGAAGCTGCGTGAACTGCAGCACCGCGCATACCGCTTACTGCGACACCTTTTTCCCGCGCAACTTGTCCGGCGCCGGTGGCGACGGACAAGTGTCCATGACTGACGAAACCGGGCAAGCGGTGGCGAACCGCTGGTTCGGCCAGTCCTGTTTCGCTACCCACTCGGTGGTGCCGGCTCGCAATGCCGTCACCGTCGATCCCGCGCTGCGGCTGGAGCTGCTCGGGCCGCTTGGCTGCGGAGTGCAGACCGGTGCCGGTGCGATCCTGCACGCGCTGCGGGTGTCCGCAGGGTCCAGCGTCGCAGTGTACGGAGTGGGAGGGGTCGGGCTCAGCGCGGTGATGGCTGCGCGGGTCGCGCACGCCGAGACCATCATCGTCGTGGACCGAAACGCAGACCGGCTCGCCCTGGCACGTGAACTCGGCGCGACCCACACTGTGCACGCCACCGGGCATGGGCTGTGCGAAGCGGTGCGAGACGCCTCCGGCGGCGGAACTCAGTATGCCCTCGACACCACCGGCACTCCGGAGGTGATCGCATCGGCGGTCGACGCTCTGCGCCCGACTGGAATCTGCGGACTGGTCGGAGCACCGCGCGGCGACCTCGAGCTGAGCTCGCGGTCATTGGCCGCTGGCCGCACCGTCACGGGCATCGTCGAAGGCGGTGTGCAGCCGCAATCGTTCATCCCCCGGCTGATCGAACTGTGGTGTCAAGGACGTTTCCCCTTCGACAAGTTGCTCACCACTTTCGCGCTGGAGGACATCAACAAGGCCGAGCACGCCACGCTGACCGGTGCGGTGGTGAAGCCTGTGCTCATCCCGTCCGCGCTTCCCGCACGCTGACTGGCCGGCTATGGACAACCGCTTCGCTTTGCAGTGACCGCGGCTGGCGCGTGCCGGCAGCGACTCGCGGCACTCGGACGGTTCACCTGCGCACTCGGGAGAAGCGCGCCGAACGCGCCGAACCGGCCAGCGCCGCCAACGGGATGCCGATCTCCCTTCGCGACCGCTTCCGAAGGACAACGCCTGTCCCGACCGCTGCGCCACTCGGCCGCACTCGCGTGAAACACCTCAACCGAGCCGGAACGGCCCAGCGGGTCCACCGCGGACTGCGGAGAGCTGGCCGCGATCGTTCCGCGGAGCTTTCCTCAAGCCTGGCCATGGTCAAGCCGGTGCTACCCGCCGGATGCGCTGTGGTTCTCAAGCCCGTGCCCGAGACCACGCTGCCGGGATTCCCGGTCGCCAGGGCTGCCGCCGTGCCGGTCGCCGCCCGGTGTGCCTGGAAACCTGGCGGAGATTGGGCCGCCGCCTCCTCGACGACGCCGACATCGCGGCCATCACCCGCGGCCTGGCGGGCGCGTCCCTGTTCAACGGCGGCCGGACCTGCTGCCCCGTTGGATCTCGGACCGGGGCCAGACCTCAGGTCGGGACTGGCTGGATCGTTCAGCCGAGTGTCTTCGGAGATGTCGCCGACATCGAGCCCCTGGCCAGGCAGGAAATCTTCGGCCCGGCGCTCACGGCGACCCGGTACAGCGATGTGAAGGATGCTTCGCGGAGGTGGCACTGCGCGTGCAGATCGGGAAGGACCTGAGCGGCCCTTTTCGACCTGGACATCGGTGCTCCTTTCGAGGGGGTGAAAGCATCCGGCCTCGGACGGGAACTCGGCCCGGAAGGGCTCGATGCCTTCGCGCGGACCAAATCCCTCTGTCTGCCGTCGTGACGTCAGCGCAGCAGAGTGCGAAACACCTGGCGGATGTTGTCGATGTCGGAAGACTGTCCGGTGAGGTACTCGATGTGTGCATACGACTCGATGACGCGCACGATGACGAACGCGAACTCGTCCATCGGCAGGTCGGCCGCGAGCGTGCCCGCATCGTGCTGGTCGGCGAGGAAACCCCGGATGGTTGCGACGACTCTTGGCTGGAAGCCGTGCGCGGGCACGGTGGCCAGCCGCACCGCCAGCTCCGCCTCCTCCCGCATGAAGTACTGGCATCCCGGGTTCGACAGCCAATCGCCCACGAAACCGACGAGGGCATCGACAAGCCAGCTGTCCGACTCCGCTTGCGCGCGTTCCCGGTTGGTGCGCAGAGACCAGTCGGCCAGCGACCACAGGATCTCGACGAGCAAGTGCTGACGGCTCCCCACCCACCGGTACAGCGTCGCGCGGTTGACGCCGAGTGCGTCGGCCAGGGCGTTCATGTCGACCCGGCGGCCTTCGAGGAACGTCGTGCGCGCCAGCTGGAATGCGTCCAGCGCGCCCACCCGCGGATCTGGCCCCTGGCGCAGCTCCCGTTGCAAAGGGAGTTCCCGGGCGCGTGAAGTGCCAGCCATGCCCTTGCAGCCCTTTCCCGCGAACTACAGCCGAATGCGACAATATGTGCATGTGTCGTGCGGTGCGGCACAAATCATGTTTGAACCCGCGATCAACGGTATCGCATGGCGGCTCGCCGCGGAGGGCTCAGCCACCGGGCCGGTATGGGGACGGAGGTTTGAGCCAGGAATTTGCCCGGCTGACCGGCCGCGACCGCTGGTCGTCGGCGGTGACGAGCTGTAAGGCGACCTGGCCGAGTAGCCTGGGTTGCTCGGTCTCGATCCGCAGTCCGGTGCGGTCGCGCGGCGCAAGGATGTCGGTGCCGCGCACGAGCAGCTTGAGCGCGCTGACCTAGACAGGTGCCGACGAGTCCGCTTTTCCGCACGGTTGGTGGCCATTCGCTCACCTCGGATCACCTGCTCTCTACCACGCTCCTGTGACTGTGAGCCGTGTCTGTCACCAGGAAGCACCTCCAGCCGGCGCTCCATATCTCGTTGTGACCGGTATCTGTCACCAAGCGTGAGGGCTATCTGTCATCAGCGGTTCGACTGCTCGTCCAGCCGAGCCGCTTGCCCGGCGACTGCGGCAGAGCGATCCAGGTGATCAGTTGAGCGCAGCGGACGGCCAGTCTGCCGCTCAAAGTTGACCTGGGTGCTCCGGCGACGACGCCCGCTGATGCCGGCGAGCGAACGTACAGCGGCTCCGGCGTTGTACTCCACACGCCGTTAGTCGACACGCGGAGTCGGCGTCTCCTGCGTTGACACTGGCGGTTGGTCGGCATTGCGTTGCAGGAGCGCCAGGACACGTAGCGGCTGCTGAAGCTCATCCTCATGCGCGGCCGGCCGCGGGCCGGCGGATCTCGACGGCTTCGGTCATCGCGGCCGAGCCCTCCTCCCGACGCTCCAAGTCGCCCAGATCTGCTGAGGGGTTGTTCAAGCTCATCGCGAGGTCGGTGGCGGGTCGGGCGGTGCGACGCGTCCTCTGCGTCTCCGATGGTCGCCTGCGGCAGCCTGTTCCGACGCATGGACGTCCGCTCCGCGTCCGTCCCTTTCTCGTCCTTCCGTGCGCGAAAGCCGGAGTCTTTACACGAACGCGCTCGACACGCGCTCTAGCGGAGTGTCCTGCCGGAAAATTGTCACTGCCGGTTCTTCGAAGTGTCTGACCGATGCCGTCTTTCTCGCCCCGAGCAGGTGGGCGCCCGCTCTTTCGGTCGACTCGCCGCGCAGGTTCCGGCGAGCGGACGCGAGCCGCTCCGAGTGGACAGAGGTCAGGTTCCGCTCGACGATTCCGGGTGCTGAATCCATTCGGGACAGGGGCTGCGCGCCACGTCTGCTCAGGGGAGGAGGTGACGTCGATGAGGGTTCGAGCGCCGCCGGTGCTCCCGCTTTCACCGAGGTGGACGACTGTTTCGGCAATCGGTTTTGCCGGTGTGCCAACAAATGTGTTCCCGTTTCGTGAACGCTTTTCATGGACTTCGCTAAAGGAGCAGGATATGTCCGAAAACCTGATGGACTCCGTCGCACCAGCGCTGTCGCCGCCGGTGACCCGGCAACCCGCTGGTGCGGCTGCCGAACCGGCTGACGGCGCCGAACTGGCGATCGTGACTGTCGGTCCAGTCACCATCAGCTTCGCCGCGGACGAGGACGAGTAGCGAGCCTTGTCTCGTCGACGTGCCGGGCGGCGGCCGTGCGGTCGCACCCGGCATGTCTCTGTGCCGAGGAGCGACGGTGAGCCGGAGGGCTGGGCGGAGTGTGCGAGGTGTCCGGGATTCCCGGGCTGGCCGGGTTGTGGCGCCGGACGCTGGGCGACGAGAGCGTGTGTGTCGCGGTGGTCGACGGGCAGGCGGACCTGGACCACCCGGCGTTCGACGGCGCGGCGCTGTGGTGCCTCGGCGGGGTCTGGCCGGACGACGGGACGGACGGCGACACGGCGGCCCACGGCACGCATGTGGCCAGCGTGATCTTCGGTCAGCACGGCAGCACGGTCGCGGGGATTGCGCCCCGCTGCCGCGGTCTGGTCGTGCCCGCGTTCTCACGGCGGCGGGGCCGGACCTCGCAGTTGGAGCTGGCCCGCGGGATCGAGCTGGCGGTCGACGCGGGCGCGCAGGTGATCAACGTCAGCGGCGGCCAGCTGTCGGCGTCCGGGGAAGCGGAAGACGCGCTGGCCCGCGCGGTGCGGTTCGGTGTCGAACGCGGAGTGCTGGTGGTGGCCGCCGCTGGCAACGACGGCTGCTTCTGCACCCACGTTCCCGCCGCGCTGCCCGGTGTGCTCGCGGTGGGCGCGCTCGACGGGCACGGCGTCCCGCTGGCGGTCAGCAACTGGGGCGCTGCCTACCGGCGGCACGGCATCATGGCGCCGGGGCAGGACGTTCTCGGTGCTCGGGCCGGTGGCGGGACGGTCCGGGCGACGGGCACCAGCCTCGCCGCGCCGATCGTGGCCGGGGTGGCGGGGCTGTTGCTGAGCCTGCAACGCCAAGCGGGTGTCCGCCCCGATCCCCTCGCGGTCGGCGCCGCGTTGTTGCGCAGCGCCGACTCCTGTGATGTCACGAGTTCGGCGGCGTGCGAACGATTCCTGACCGGAACACTGAACATCGAAGGAGCAGCAAGGATAGTGACGAGCGCTACCAACGAGACGTCGCACGATTCCCTCCTCGCCGCGCCGGCCACTCCGGATGCGCAACGGTCCTGCAGCTGCGACGGCGCGGAACGCGCGGCGGCACACGGGGGTTCGCCGGCGGTGGTGATGTCGGCGGAGAAGAACGCGGCACCGACGGCGCATCCGGTCTACGCGATCGGGGTGCTGGGCTATGACTTCGGGAGCGAGCGCGACGGGATTCGTTCAAACAGCTGATGGACCCTGTCGAGGTCGACGGGTTCACGGTGCCAGCTAACCCGTACGACCCGCGGCGCATGGTCGATCACCTTGCCGCGCAACCGTCGGAGGCACGGCCGCTGCTGTGGACAGTCAGCCTGGAACTCACGCCGATCTACGCGATCGAGCCGGTCGGCCCCTACGCCGCGGAGGTGTACGCGCTGCTGGTCCGGTTGCTGGCCGGGCAGGTCGCGGCACCGGAGAGCGAGGAGTTCCTCGAACGCGTCGCCGTTCCGGGCCGGATGAGCGGGCGGACGGTGCGGCTGTTCTCCGGCCAGTCGGTGCCGGTGATCGAGGTCGAACAGCGGCGCGGGCTCTGCGGCTGGGAGGTCAACCGTCTCGCCGAGTCGGCGGTCGAGGCGACCGGTTCCGCGCTGGGCTCCGCCGACGGCGAAGCCACCCGGAGGGCGCTGCGGCAGTTCCTGACCCGGGTCTACTACGACCTGCGCAACCTGGGGGCGACCTCCCGCGACCGCGCGCTGAATTTCGCCGCCACCAACGCTTTCCAAGCCGCGCACACCTTCGCGACGGCGTTGGCGCACGGGCTGGCGCTGGAGTCGATCAGCGTCGAGAAGAGCCCGTTCGGGCGGCAGGACAGCGATTGCTGGGACGTCAAGCTGCGGTTCTTCGACCCGGAGAACACCCGCCGGGCGAAGCGGGCGTTCCGCTTCACCGTCGACGTCAGCGACACCCTGCCCGTCACCGTCGGCGAAGTCCGCGACTGGGCCGAACCGTGACCGACCGGTTCGCGATCGCGCCCCCGCAGCTCGCGCCGGTGCGCCGCCCCGAACGTCCGCGGCAACACGGCGGTGCCCGGCCCGGCACACCGGACGAGTCCCCGCGCGACGTCGACGATCCGCCGGGCTGGCTGGCCCCGACCTACGAGCGGATGAAGACCTCCACCCTGTCCACGCACTGACCGCCTTCCCAGGAGCACCATGCACCGTTCGAAGACAGCGCTGCGGACGCAGGGCTGACGACGTGGCCGAGATCGCCGCCATCCCTGGCGTTCGCGAGTTGTGGGACCAGACGCTCGGCGACCCGGACGTCACCATTGGCCTCGTCGAAGGCCCGCCCGCGCTGTCCCACCCCTGCTTCGCCGGCGCGGACCTGACCGTGCTGGAACCGCACTGGCTGCCGCTCGTGCCTGTGGTCGACGGGCTGCCGCAGCACGCGACCTTCGTCGCCAGCGTCCTTTTCGGACAGCCAGGAAGCCCGGTGCACGGCCTGGCGCCGCTGTGCCGGGGTCTGGTCGTCCCCGCGTTGCGGGACGAGCCGACGCTGCTGGACCCGGTCAGCGCCGTCCGCGCGATCGAGACGCTGGTCGAGGCCGGTGCCGATATCGTGCACTTCGCTGCCTCGCTGCCCACCGGGTCGGGCGACCCGGATCCGCTGCTCGCGCGGGCCGTGCGGCAGGCCCACGACGCTGGGGTGCTCGTGGTGTCCCCGGCGGGCAACGACTACGGCGGCAACTACGTCGCGCCCGCGGTGCTGCCAGAGGTGCTCGCCGTGGGCGCGCACGACGACAACGGCGCGATGTTCCGGTTCAGCAACTGGGGCGAGCGCTACCGCGACCACGGCCTCGTCGCGCCCGGCGGCGACCTCGCCGCGGCCGAGCCTGGCGGCGGAACGGCCGCGCACAAGGGAACCAGCGTCGCCGCGCCGATCGTCACCGGCGTCTGCGCCCTGCTGGCAAGCCTTCGCCGGCACCACGGCTTGCCCGCCGATCCGCTGTCCGTCCGCGACGCGCTGCTCGCCGCCGCCCGTCCCTGCGACCCCGCCGACAGCCACGGCGAACCCGCGCGCTGCCTGGCCGGGAAGCTCGACGTGCCCCGCGCCACCCGGCTGGCACTCGCGCAGCGCACGCGGACGGACGTGGTCTTGTCGGCTCGGCGACCGGATCCCGTCTACGTCGTCGGGGTAGTCGGCTACGACTGCGGGACCGACGGCTACCGGGACTCGCTCACCCGGCAGATGGTCCCCAGTACGAGCCACGAGAACGCGAACCCGTTCGATGCCCCGCGCATGGCCGCGCACCTCGCCGCGCACCCGGCCGACGCGGCGAACCTGATCTGGGTCCTGCACCAGGACCACGCCCCGGTCTACGCGATCGAGCCCACTGGCCCGTACGCGGCCGAGGTGTACCGACAGCTCGCCGAACTGCTCGCGGGCCAAGCGACGGCGAGTGACGCCTTCGCGGATCTTGTCGCGGTTCCCGGCACACACGCGGGCCGGACGGTGCGGCTGCTTTCCGGGCAACAGGTGCCGGTGCTCGAAGCCGAACAGGTGCGTGGCGTCCTGGGCCGGAACGCCGATCAGCTCACGGCCGTGCCAGCCGACACCCGAGTGCTGCGCAAGTTGCTTGAGCGCGTCTGCCAGAACCTGCGCAACCCAGGCTCCGCGCCGCACGAGCGGGCGCTGAATTTCGCCGCCACCGTCCACACGGGACGGATCTTCGCGGCCGCGGCCGCCGACCGGCTGGCGCTGGAGGAGATCGCCGTGCGGAGCAGTCCGTTCCCCCGTCCGGGCAGCGACGCCTGGGAGGTGAAACTGCGGTTCTTCGACCCCGAGAACACGCGTCGGGCCAGGCGGGCGTTCCGCGTCACGGTCGACGTCAGCGACGTCCTGCCCGTCCGCCTCGGCGAGGTCCGCGAATGGGCCGAGCCCTGACCGATCACCACACGACGACGAGAAAGGAAACCATGACAGACAACGCCGGTTCCGGAGTGCTGGAAGTACCGTGGAACCTCACAGTGCCCGAGGCGGACATCCACCTCGTCGGCTACGGCCTGCGCCTGCCCAACGACCTCACGCTGGAAGCGCTGGCCGTGCTCAAGCGCTGCAACCGGGTCTTCGGGATCCCCGCGCTGCACGCACCGGAATTCGGCCTGCCCGCGATGGAAAACCTGTACCTGAACTACGGCACCGAGAAGAACCGGCACCAGACCTACCGGGAATGGCTGGACCTCGTGCTCGACGCCGCCGCCACCGACGGCCCGGTCGCGCTCGCCACCTCCGGCAGCGTCATGGTCGGCGCGCTCGTGGCCCACCGGATCCTCGAGGAAGCGCCCCGCCGCGGGCTCACCGTGCACGTCACCCACGCCGCGTCCTGCTTCGACGGCATCTGGGCCGACCTCAACATCGAGCCCTTCTTCGGCTTCACCGTCTGGGAAGCCACCGCCTTCGTCAAACTCCGCATCCGGCCCGACACCGGCACCACGCTGATGCTGCCGCAGGCACCGATCTTCGACGTCACCACCGGCCCCGACACCACCAACGGCACCATCCGGACCAGCACGGCCATCGCGGCCATCCGAGACCACCTGCTCGGCCACTACCCGCCGCAGCACCAGGTCCACTTCGTCCACACCGGATCCGGGACTGGTGCCCGGGGCTTCACCTCGACAGTGGAGACGTTGCCGCTGGCCGAACTCGACCACCCCGGCCGCAACCCGTTGAGCACCCTGGTCGTCCCCCGCCTCGCCCCCAGCACGCGGCTGGACTTCCAGCGCCCGGACACAGCCGCCGCGAAAGACACCGTGCCCGGCTGACGTCTGTCCGCAAAGGACATTCATCGTGCCGGTCGACGAGATGAACACCAACTGTCTTGCGAGGCGTCCGTCCGCGGAGGAGGAACGATGAACGGAGAAGTTCGCCGGGAGGGATGTCCTGCGGCTCGCCGCCGCCGGCGCCGCGGCGGCGCGGGCCGGGTTCGGGACGGCGGGCAGCGCCGCCGCGCGCCACGACCGAGGAGCGGTACCGGGTCGCGGTGATCGGGTCCGGGACCGGGGGCGCGATCGCCGCGTTCCGCCTCGCGCGGGCCGGGGTGGAGACTGCGGCGCTGGAACGCGGACGGCGATGGCCGGTCACAGGGCGCGGGGACACGTTCGCGACCAGCCGCCGCTCGGACCGGCGCGCGGTGTGGCCTGCACCAACAACGGGCTGCCCTGGCTGCCGGGCTGGTCGAGCCTGCCCGGTCTGGCCCCGCTGCTGCCGCTGCCGGTACCGCGGTTCACCGGGATCCTGGACGCGGTGCCCGGCACCGGCGGCGACGCGACCGCCCAGCGGCTCGTTTCACTGCGAGCTGGGCCAACTCTAAAGTATGTACTCGACTGGTCTCTGTGCCTTGCCAAAGCGCCGATCCCCTTGACTCGCAAGGACTCCTGCAGCGCCCATTTGCGAACCTCCGGGTCGAGGCGATGGGTTAGCTCAGCCCGATCTGGCGCTCGACCACTTTGGCGAGGACCTCGCTCACTACGCTTCTGGTCAGCCCGCCGAGCCCGGCTGCGGCCTGGCGCAGCCTCCCCTTGGCTTCTGGCTCGTCGGTCTCGGCTGCGACTTGTTCCAACACCTCCGCCAACCTGCTGATCAGGTTGTCCGGTGGCGGCCATTGACCGACGGCGCGGCGTGCGTTGCCGGTTACCCTCTCGATCTCCCAAGCGCTCGGGTCGACGTCCTCCTTGCACAGTACGAGATACTCGCCGTCCAGCGCTTTGAGCGACCTGCCGACGTCCTGAACGGACAGGCCGGTGGCTTCGGCGATATCCGCGCCGACGAGTATTTCGTCATCGTCCATGCGATCGAACTCGTCCACTGCCGCCGTCAGCACCGGCAAATCCCTGGTGTCCCACGTGTCGTCCACGGCACCCCGTTCTCGATTGCTGCAGCTCCAGCCTGCCACAGTTCGCGGATCCGCGACTATGTACTTGAGCTCGGCGGCGCGTTCCAGCTTGCTGCCCAGATCGGCGAGTTTGTCCGCTGCTGCGCGGTCCTGGGATCGCGCGCCGAAGCATCGGAACCACGAGTCGCAGTGCACCCTGTCCCACAGCTCCACCTCGAGCCGGTATGTCTCCAGCAGGCCGTCACGGGCTACTGCAAGGGGGTTCCGTCGTCCGCCAATCGCACTGTTACGGGGTATTGAGGACTCAGCTTGGCGCGGTGGTCGGCCGCTGCGGGTATGGATCAGGTCCGCGCGGGTCCGTGCTCGAACGCACCGGTCGGCAGCCCGACTCATGGTGCCGACGTCACGGGGCTTGTGGCGGCTGCTGCGGACGGAAGTTCCGACGACCGCTGCACGGGTGGTGTCAAGCTTGAACTGGCCGTGTGTCCGCGGGGTCGTACCGGGTCAGTGCGCAGCTGACGCGGTGTTGGCTGCTGCGAGGATAACGGCGGTGAGATCCGCCGGCTGCGCGGGCATCGCCGCGACATTCGCGGGGCCGTCCGGTTTGTCGAGGGTCAGGAAGTGCTGGTTTGCATGGCTTTTCGCGGCGGATGTCATGGGTGCTGTGAGGTCATGTCCGGCTCCTATGATGAGTCCGCAGTGCAGGGCGACGAGGCTGCTGACGTAGGGGATGAGCTGGGTGTCGGTGCCGGCGGGGGTGGGGGGGGGGGGGGACGGTTACGGGTTGGACGTCCACGGTGTGCTGTGGGGGTGGTTGCAGGCAACCGCGCAATTTCGGGGAGACGTTGG